>NZ_JCACKO010000154.1:46128-121052 GCF_059505445.1 Brasilonema angustatum
CGTAGATTTGGATGATGTTGAACAACAACAAGCGATCGACTCAGAACTCCCAGACTCGCAGTCCTCATCCGACGTAGATTTGGATGATGTTGAACAACAACAAGCGATCGACTCAGAACTCCCAGACGATGAGGATCCGCAGATAGATGATTTAGATGAGGAGTCATCCGACGAAGAAAACACAGTAGTTATATCACCCACTCCATCCCCACAAAAGGAGATACCAACCCAGAATAACGATTACTCTATGCCTGGGGATGTTCCAATGCTGCCCCAGTTCCAAGTTCTCACGCGAATGCAAGCGATAGAGAAAATATTGCGAGAGAATGCTGGAAGTGTCTGTCATATAGACTTCGTTGTGCGCTCACTTTTTGGCGATTTAGAGCCAAGTGTGTTCAAAATTGTCAAAAGTCGCATCCAATCCTCTCTGACACACGGCAAAGAAAAGAGTTACTGGGCTGCCGTTCCGGATGAGCCAGGGTGTTATACCCTGGATTTAAGCTTGATAACACCACCAAATGGTAAAGTCAAATCCAAGATAATCAAACCTAAAAAGAAGAAACCCTTCCTACTCCCCAAGGCAAAAAGGGCATCAATGCTACCTGAATATGAAGGTAAGTTTTTGATTGATGCCATCTGCATACTCTTGCAGAAAAATTCCGGGAAAATCTTCAGTGTAGCTGATGTCATTACAGGACTTTATGGAGAACTCAATGCTGAACAACTAGCAGAGATAAAAACTGCGGTGCATAATGAGCTTTCTAGAGGTCATCGGATAGGAAGATTCTCTAGAGTTCCAGAAAAAACTGGTTATTATACTTGGGATTTAAGTAAAATCCGGAAAAAATAGCCTCGTGCTCGCAACTTGAGAAGTCAAAAGGGGTTTGCACTGTGGAATGGCAAATCCAAAATTCACAAATTTTAACTCAGCTTCTTTTAGCTGAGTTGCAAATACAGGGCGACTCCAAATGACTTCTGCAAGCGTTGCCTTAATGTTCTGGATAACGTCACGGAGCTTTCTTACTCCAAGCATCCTCCCAAAGTTACTGCGCATTTGCTGGTCTCGACCCAGGTTGTACTGTGACTTGCACGGTTGTGTTATTACGTTGCAGTTGCATTTGCACGTTTGCCCCAACGCCACTTTTATCAATTATCTGCTGCACTGTATCCGCAGTGGTAACAGATTGATTGTTGATTTGTTGGATGACATCTCCTGGACGTATTCCGGCTCTATCAGCCGGAGAACCAGGAAGAACGCGGACAATCAGAATGCCTTGGTTTGCTTGCACGCGGACGTTACTATTAGAAAGGCTGTTAATCCGTTGCTTAAGTTCAGGTGTCAGGGATACCATCTGAATCCCTATGAAGGGATGTTCAACTTTGCCCTGAGTAATTAATTGTTGGGCAATTCGCTCGGCTGTGTCGATGGGAATCGCAAAGCCTATTCCTTGAGCCCCCTGGATAATAGCTGTGTTGACCCCAATAACTTGACCACGAGCATTTAGCAGTGGTCCGCCGGAGTTTCCAGGATTAATGGCTGCGTCAGTTTGAATATAACCAACGCGGTTATCAGATGCACCGATATCACTAATAGAACGATCCGTTGCACTAACAACGCCCACTGTTACCGTTTCTTGCAAACCTAAGGGATTCCCGATTGCGATCGCCCACTGTCCTGGCTGAACCCGCTGAGATGTTGCCAGTTCTACAGTTGGCAGGTTATTTAGTGGAACTTGCACAACCGCAATATCAGTCAATTTGTCTTGTCCCAAGACTTTTCCTTCAACAGTACGACCGTCGGACAATGATACTGATACTGTATCAGCATCGTTGACAACGTGAGCATTTGTGAGAATCTGTCCATTAGCATTAATCACAAAACCAGAACCAACACCACGCACCACTTTCTCTTGAGGCTGTGCTGGTATCTGCCGACCAAAAAACCGTTGATAGAATGGGTCATTTAAGATCTCTGGGACTTGGCTTCTGACAGTTCTGGAAGTATTAATTTGCACTACCGCAGGTTCAACCTTATTTACCACAGCAACTACAAAGTTATTATCCTCTGGAGTTGGTGTCAGAGGACGGTTATTTGGAGTAGCAGACTGTTGGACTGGTTGAGCATTAGCAGTATTAGTCTCCTGTGAAGGTTGCACGTTTCTGGATGAGTTTATTGAGCAGCCACTCAAAAATGTTATTCCTACTCCCAGAAGTGGTAAAAATAAGTGAGTTATCGGTTTTTTACAAAAGAATATGTTTGTGAGATTATTTTTTTTATCGAAACCATCTATCTTTAATTTTCTAAGCTTTTGATTGTCATTTGGGTGTTTTTTGTTCATAAGACTTTATATATCTTATATCTTAGTGTCTGGTGAAAATAATCTCCTTATTTCATATTTATATTTGATGATGCTTATTGTCATCTACCATAAGAAAGTTATTACTTATCAGTTACCAGTTGGTGTTGATTTTTCGCTTTAACTGAACCGTATTGGGTTAAAAGGCAGTTAGAAAAGCGGATTTATTATAACAGTCAAGCCTGTTAGTATGGGTATTTTACTGTGTTACTCAACAAAAAATAATTTTTCTTTTCCATTAGATAGAACACAGATTAATTATAAAGGCACAGGAATGCTGTGCCCTCACCATATGGTTTATAATAGACCTCTTGCAAAAGTGAGATTATACGAGGTTCTGTTAAGAGTTAAATGTTCAGAATTCCCTGTTAAGCGTTCCCTACTTCTGCAAAAAGTCTAATCTATGTTTTTAAAAGCGCGGTCATTCGTAAATCGTAATAACCTCAATGACGAATGAGAATTGACAAATTAAGAACTATATGTATCTTGTGCTTCAATGTTTATGGCTGCATTCTCCTGTTGAGCATCTTCTAAAGTAATGGGTACCGATTGAACGTGCCAAATATCTCGGGCGTATTCGCGAATTGTACGATCAGAAGAAAAGTAGCCCGCCCGCGCCGTGTTGAGAATTGACATCAACAACCACTTGTCTTGATTACGATATGCCTCACTCACCTGTTGTTGACACTCAATGTAGGACTGGTAATCAGCAAACAGTAAATAATCGTCTCGGTTTTTGAGAGACTCTACCAGTGGTTTAAACAAATCCCTGTCACCTTTGGAAAAGTAACCGGATTCTATCTGGTCAATTGCTTGTTTAAGCTGAGGATTACTGTTGTAATAATCCCACGGATGGTAGCCTGAGCTTCTGATTTGTGAAACTTGCTGTGCCGTCAGTCCAAAGAGAAAGAAATTTTCGTGTCCGACGCGGTCCCGAATTTCAATATTCGCCCCATCCAGTGTACCAATCGTCAATGTACCATTCATCGCAAACTTCATGTTACTCGTGCCAGAAGCTTCCTTACCAGCAGTCGAGATTTGTTCCGAAACGTCAGCAGCTGGATATATTCGCTGTGCTAATGCCACATTGTAGTTTGCCAAGAAAACCACTTTCAGGCGATCGCCTATATCCGGATCATTATTCACCACATCCGCGACTGAGTTGATCAACTGAATAATCAACTTTGCCATTGCATAACCAGGTGCAGCCTTACCAGCAAAAATCACAGTTCGCGGGACAACATCCACATTGGGATTCTGTTTGATTTGGTTATAAAGTGTTATTACGTGCAGCAAATTCAAATGCTGACGTTTGTACTCGTGCAGTCGTTTCACCTGTATATCAAACAAGGAATTGGCATCAACATGAATACCATTTGTTTGCAGAATGTACTCTGCTAAGTCCTGCTTATTCTCCTGCTTAATTTGACGCCATTGCTCGCGAAATTCTTGCTCATCTACAAATGCTTCTAACTGCTTGAGTTCTTCCAAATTCTTAATCCAACCCTTACCAATTTTATTTGTTATGTGGAGGGCTAGTTTGGGATTGGCTACCAAAATCCAACGACGAGGGGTGACTCCATTGGTTTTGTTGCTGAATTTTTCGGGAAACAGTTCGTAGAAGTCTCGAAACAAGTCGTTTGTCAGGAGTTCGGTGTGTAATGCTGCGACACCGTTGATAGCATGACTACCCACACAAGCAAGATGAGCCATTCTTACCTGTTTTTCCCCGCCTTCTTCGATCAGCGACAGTCGGGCAGCTTTTTGATTATCTCCGGGATACTTGGCACGAACTTCGTCCAGGAAACGTTGGTTAATCTCGAAAATAATTTCCAAGTGTCGAGGTAGAAGTCTGCCAAACAAACTAAACGGCCAACGTTCTAATGCTTCGGACAACAATGTATGATTAGTGAAACCAAAGCTTCTTTGGGTGATGTCCCAAGCTTTGTCCCATTCTAGCTGATGTTCGTCTAGCAGTAGTCGCATGAGTTCGGCTACACCAATGGTAGGGTGGGTGTCATTAATTTGCAGGGCAAATTTATTGGGGAAATTGTCAAAGTTGTCGTCGTGTTGCAAGAAGTTGCGGATGATATCTTGCAGAGAACAGGAAACAAAGAAGTATTGCTGCTGTAAGCGGAGTTCTCGGCCTTGGTAATTATTGTCGTTGGGATAGAGGACTTTGGTAATATTCTCAGAGAAGACTTTATCAGCAACGGCATTAGCAAAGTCCCCACTGTTGAAAATCTGCAAGTTAAATTCATCACTGGCTTTGGCACTCCACAAACGCAGGGTGTTCACAGTGTTGGAGTTGTAGCCAACAATTGGCGTGTCGTAGGGTGTGCCCAAGACGGTTCTTTCTGGAATCCAACGCACTTGGTAGCGTCCCTGCTCATCCGTGAAAGCTTCGGTGTGTCCACCAAATTTGACTTCCATAGTATAATCAGGACGAGGAATTTCCCAAGGATTGCCAAAACGTAGCCAGCGATCCGGAACTTCCACTTGAGCGCCGTTGCGAATCTCCTGTCGAAAGATGCCATATTCGTAGCGAATACCGTAGCCAATGGCAGGAATTTCTAAGGTTGAGAGGGAATCCAGAAAGCAAGCAGCCAGTCGTCCTAAACCGCCGTTGCCTAATCCTGGTTCATCTTCCTGTTCCATCAGGTCGTACAAATCATACCCTGACTCTTGCACCACTTGACGGGCTTTATCATGAAGTCCGACATTTGTCAAGTTTTTTTCGAGTTGTCGTCCAATCAGGTATTCGGCAGACAGGTAGCAAACGACTTTAACATCCTTGTGAAAGTAAGTTTGCTCAACAGTCTTCAGCCAACGTTGCAGCAGGCGATCCCGTACAGTATACGCCAGTGCCATATAGTAGTCATGTGCTGTTGCCCAACCTTTATCTTTTGCCTGAATGTAATAGAGGTTATCGAAAAAAGCACGTTTGAGCGTTTCAACGTCCATTCCCGTGCGATCGTCCTGCACTTGGATGGCGGCGTGTTCTGTACGACGAATGTGCTTTTTCCAATGAGGAATATGCCTGCCATTGTGTTTTTTCAAGTCGTTGCCATTATTCATGGTTGCAATTTCCAAACAGTTATAGCGACGTGAAGTCACCATTGCAACTTTAAAATAACGGCTATATTTTTTACCTCTAACCAAGGAAACAATAGCGAAGTGTCAGGTTGTTTTCAACGAAATATTTTGTCATTTCTTAAGCTTTTTCCTCAACCTTGGATGTTGGGAAGTACTTTTGTAATACCTCCCCAACCAACAAAAAGAATATTCCACTCAGAATTCCTATTCCCATGATGTTCAATTCAACGCTACCAAATCCTCCTACAAGATCAGGATTGATAAGTGTTATAATGAGTAATGAAATAGCCGAAAAACTACTTATTGTTAAAGACAGCTTAACGCTTGTTTTCGAGAAGTTATAGCGTTCCGTTTGAGCGATTAAATAAGCAACAAAAGGAGCAAACACCGCTCCTACATATGCTGCATAAAAATACACAATCAGATTAACAATCTCCCCACCTTTCAAAGCAACGGCAAGACCAAACAGAGCATTTGCAGCAGTGACGAGTATACGACTCCAGGTAGATGTCGGCAGAATGTTAAAGTCCAAAATAGTCTTGGTTTGCACTCGCAAGATGCTGCTGCCAATACCCAGCGCGGGAACCAGTAAAGACACAATCACCAGTATACCCAAAGGCTTGTCGATGCCACCGCCGACCCAGGCTAGGATAAACGGGAGAGTTTCTTTACCATCAATACCAGCAGGCAAAATTCCTGCGTTCTGTGCTGCGACAACAACTGTTGAAGGTAAAAAAGCAAGCAGTAGCAGCAAAATTGCGGCTAAAGTACATCCTCGATACAGGCTGTGTACATCTTTTGCCTGAACAAGAAACTGCTGATACTTCATATCTATAGGTACCAGCAGAATTGTAGACAATGAGACGCCCACTATAGTTGGCAAACTCATATGCTTGAGTGAGCTAGCAAATTCTATGGGCGATCGCACATAATCACCAAAAGCGTGTAACACCCACAGTCCATAAAGCAAAGCCAAAAAGTTCAGAATCAGTAACCCCCGCAATATCCAGCCTGCTTTTTCTATTGGGAGTAGGGAAATGATTGCAAACAGGATAGCCAAAACAACCATCGTCGGGAGAGTGGGTATTCCGAAAACCTTGAGGATAAAAGCTCCAGAAATCAACTGAACAGCTTCAATACCAATCAGCGATAACCAGGACATCAGGCTGACAAAAACTTTTACCCCATCTCCATAGGCAGAACCTAGCAATGTCCAAATTGGCTCTGTTCGCTTCCAGTAAAATTTTGCCAGTCCTAAAAGAGCTATTGTACCAAAGCCAAGGGAGACAGTATAAAGACTGCCAGCAGCCCCTAAAGTTAGGGATTTCTCAGCTGTTCCCAAAACAAACCCCAAACCGTAATGCGCGGATACTAGCAGGGCTGCTAGCGAGAAGGTGTCGAGTCTGCGCTCTAAAGCCATATTGGCATCTGCTCCACAAATTTTTTTTAAATTTCCCCGTGAATTTTTACTGGCTCGTGGCTAAACTTCATTAACTCGTAAAGATCATAAGCATATAAATCTTCCTGACTTGGCTCGTCAGTCTGACTTGTTGCCACAATTGGGTCATTGTATGCTTTCGTTCTACCAATCAATAAAAGTTTTTTTCCGGCACACTCTCCAATTAATCTGAATTGATGCTCGGGAAAAAAGTTGACTTCATCTGTATATAACGTCTGATTTTTTATCGGCATATTTTCTCCTCAGTTCTAAGAATTGGTGCAACTGGTTAAAATTTCTTCTCAACCTTTAGTTGGGAAAGATGCTGATTCTTCGTAGTCAAGGGAATTCCTAGTATAGATGCACACAATTACTTGATTTTTTGACTTTTGAATTCACAAAAGATACAGGATATTCCCTAAACTAAATCAACAGATATATGTCTACACTGCCAGTTTTGATAGCAATGCCAGCAAGGAGAACCTGGAGACAACAGCTTGGAATCAGCAGATGCCATAGGTACTCCTTCCAATGCCGACGGAGTTAGCTGACGGGCTAAGACTGGAAGGTGTCTCTCCATTCAAGATTCGCCCCAATACATTGGTTCCTCCGCTTCTAACCCAGGTTTGAAGTTTTTCAACAACCAGACTGGATTGAATTAGGCAAGTTTCACCCATACATTAACTAAAACTATACTGAAACGTCCAAACAGTCAATGCATCTTAACTTTCCACCTCAGGACGAGTGCTATTTAACAACTTATCTAGTTAATATTTACGGTGAATTGTATTAATAATACTCTTATGATGGATGCTTCAGTAATTGGTGAGGAAACGTATATGAGTAAAACCTCATATCTTTATAAATTATACCCAAGAATAAAAAGATTGCTCAGGTAGTGAAACACCTATTTTTTAGGGGAACTGCAAGCGCCATGACTGCCGTACTTGTCAAGTTTAAAAATTAGCAACAGCCTTAATTGGCTGTTACTAGTTAGGAAAAATCATATGATTGACCAAATTGTAAACCAAATTTTAACAACAAGCACCATAGCAGACTTTCAAGCTAAAAAATTTCCGTTGCTATCTAGGTATTTATCACGCCCAGACAACGCGCGAAAGCAGGAATTTCCTCTATATGTAAAGTTTTCAATGTTACCACTTTGTGTGGCGATGCTCCGGAGGACCAAAACAAGCAAGGGGGCAGGGAGTCGGGAGCAAGGGAGAATACTTGCTGCCTCCTTCTTGCGAAACGAAGTGGAGCAGGGGTATCAACCTCCGCCCATATCGCCAAAAATTGGGCGCACTAAATCAGTCGCGCTTATCTTGCCCCGACTGCATTCCTCTCCCCCTCTCCGGTGCTCCGGTGCTCCCTAGCTCTTTTTGACTACAGTTCTTGTGTATCTACTTGTGGGTGATAGTAGTCTTGAACGCATTTACTAGTCGCTTGTAGGATTGAGGCGTGACCTTCAGGACTTAGCTGTGGGAATGTTGACTCTACGCTAGTCAGATAAGAGGTAAAATCGCTTTCACTAGGATGAAATAACTCTTGCCCGATGACGAGTGCGGCATAAGTTTCAGACATCTTAGTACTGAATCCGTGATGGCTGAGTCCATCAATGATGTAGCGATATATCCAGTTAGCGTCAGGGTCTTGCTCAATCGATTTAGAAGCAACAGCCATGAAGTCTTGATATTCAGTCATTGGGGTTACTCCTTTGGTTGTGACTCCTTTTGTTGTGATGGCTTTACGAAGTTTAACCATTCTTTAGTTAAACACATAAAACACGGGTCAGCTACCAACTTTATAGAATTATAAGCTTTCCTACAGATGTTTTAGTTTTGTACACAGAGGATGCCTACACAGTTCGTTCCACACAAATACTCTCGTAAGCTTATTAACTTCGCACCTCAGGATGAGTGCTATTTAACAACTTATCTGGTTAATATTTACGGTGAATTGTATTAAGAATGCTCTTATGGTGGATGCTTCGGTAATTGGTGAGGAAGTGATTGCTACAAACCTAAAGCAGTTTCTTTTGGTACTTGCAGTTTCTTTAGGGGTGGCGACAATATCACAGATATTTAGCTGGTTTCGGCAAATACCTTACACCCTACTTTTAGTGATTGTGGGGTTAGGATTGGCTTTTGCCGATGTCCACTTAGTGGATCTTTCTCCAAAATTAATTTTGTTTATTTTTTTACCACCATTACTTTTTGAAGCAGCATGGAATTTAAAATGGTCGAACTTAAAGCGGGATTTGCTACCAATTACTTTATATGCAGTCCTTGGGGTTGTGATTTCAATATTAGGGGTAGCAATAGGTTTAAATAAATTTGCAGGACTCTCACTCACAACGGCTTTACTAATCGGAGCTAGTCTTTGTGCGACTGATCCAGTTTCAGTCACTGCTTTATTTCGGGAATTGGGCGTTCCTAGTCGTCTGACAACATTAATTGAAGGTGAAAGCTTATTCAATGATGGCATGGCAGTTGTTGCTTTTAGTTTTTTGGTGCAACTGCCTTTAGGAACAGCTGAATTAGAGTTCAAACCAATTGTGATACAACTTTTTGCAGTTGTTGGTATTGGTATGGCGGTGGGAGGACTCATTGGCTTTGGGATCTCCTACCTCACCCAACGTTTCGATTTACCACTTGTGGAACAGTCTTTAACTTTGGTTTCTACCTACGCTACATATCTTATTGTTGAAGACTTAGGTGGCTCTGGAGTCATTGGGGTTGTGACGACAGGGCTGATTTTGGGCAATTTTGGTTCTCGGATTGGTATGAACCCGCGTACTCGGGTTATCGTAACTGAGTTCTGGGAGTTTCTAGCGTTTTTTGTTAACTCAATTGTCTTTTTATTGATTGGCGATCAGATACGGTTTGCGAGTTTGGGGGAAAACTTAACAATCATTGCAGTGACAGTAGGGGTAATGATTTTAATTCGGGCAGTTGCAATCTTGTCTTTAAGTCAGTTAAGCAATCTTCTACAAGCATCCAAAGTTACCTTACCTGAACAAACTATACTCTGGTGGGGCGGGGTGCGCGGTTCTGTTTCTATTGCTTTGGCATTGAGTGTACCCACAATTTTAGTAGAGCGAGAAAAAATTATTGCCACAGTATTTGGTGCAGTGTTATTTACCCTACTGTTCCAAGGATTGAGTATCAAACCTTTATTACAAAAGCTTAATTTTCTGGGTGACCAGTCCTTACGTGAGCGATATTTAGAGATAGTTGCACGGATTGTTGCTCTCAATCGTGTTTTGCAACACCTTCAAGTAGACCAAAGACCTGGTGTAGATCCAGAGTTTTATCGCTATCAAGAAGCACTGGTTAAAGGAGGAATTGAAAATTTAGAAGCGGAAATTAACCAGCTACAGGATGAGTATCCAAATATCCGCAACTTTCCGGCTCAACAACTCCGAGGAGAACTTCTGGCAATTGAAGCAGATACTTATGCTGAATTTACCCGGACAGGTCGGTTAAATAAAGAACTTTCTTCATTACTGGAAGATGTTTTGCAAGATGGTGAGCAGATTTGAAAAACACAAGTAAATTCTTCTACATTTAGAAGATTCGAGATATCTTTGCGACGTTGGTTTCTGATAAAATCCTTACGGTAAAAACATACTCCGACTGAAGTAACATAACGCTCGTAAAAGAGTCGTATCTATCAAAGTTATGATAACAGCTAATGTTGACACAAATCTATTAGATCAAGACTCTTCTAATTGGTCTGCCTTGTTGCAGCAACTGTTAGAGCGTCAATCACTTTCGGTATCTCAAGCTTCTAACTTAATGTCTGGTTGGCTACAAGAAGTTATTCCCCCTGTATTATCGGGTGCTATTTTAGCAGCAATTCAAGCGAAGGGAGTGTCTGCCGAAGAGTTACTTGGGATGGTTGAGGTTCTATATTCCCAATCTAACAAACCAGCGCAACGAGATTTGATTGTTGGCACCTCACCACTTGTTGATACTTGTGGTACTGGGGGAGATGGAGCTTCAACATTTAATATTTCCACCGCTGTTGCTTTTGTGAGTGCTGCTGCTGGGGTAAAAGTGGCTAAACATGGTAATCGTTCAGCATCTGGAAAAACTGGATCAGCAGACGTGTTAGAAGCTTTGGGTGTTAATCTTAAAGCAAGTCTGGAGAAAACTCAAGAAGCTGTGAGGGCAGTTGGCATGACTTTCTTGTTTGCACCCGATTGGCATCCCGCTCTCAAAGTTATCGCTCCTTTACGAAAAACTCTCAAAGTACGCACAGTTTTTAATTTGTTAGGTCCATTAATCAACCCCTTAAAACCAACAGGACAGGTTATTGGTGTCAACTCTCCGGTTTTGGTAGAAACTTTTGCTAAAGTTCTAAATCAATTAGGGACTCGCCGAGCAATTACACTTCACGGACGCGAAAAATTAGACGAAGCAGGGTTGGGAGATAAAACTGACTTGGCTGTGTTGTCAAATCAACAAATACACCTGATCGAAATCTCTCCACAAGAGTTAGGCTTAAACCCCGTTCCCATTAGTGAACTACGGGGTGGGGATGTCGAAGAAAATGCAGAAATTCTCAAAGCTGTGCTTCAAGGTAAAGGCACTGGGCCACAACAAGATGTGGTTGCTCTCAATGCAGCGTTTGCACTGTTTGTGGGTGAAGCAGTACCAGATCAAGCAGATGATTATCAAACTTTTTCTCAAGCTGTTATAGTTGCCAAGGAAATTCTCCAAAGTGGACTTGCTTGGAAGAAGTTGGAACAGCTTGCTCAATTTCTGAAGTGAAAGATAATCTGCAAGAACAATAACATTTGTAGAGATACAGAGGGAACAGGGAACGCTTAACAGGCAAGAAGCAGGATGGTGTTTCTTACTCCTTTCCCGCCAGAAGAATACCTAATTTAACGATTAGCAACAAGACGAGGACAGTCGCGTGGGCGGGTTTCCCGACTTGAGCGAACTGTCCGTCGCCAAGGACGCCAAGAAAATCAAAAAGAAGATAGGTAATCTTGCACCGGAAAGGGAGTAATTATGTTGCTAGCGGTGAGACTATTTCACGAAATTCTAGATACAAATCCTCTCCCTTGTCCTCCTTATCTCCCTGTTTTCCAAATGTATCAACCTTTAAGTGAAATAGTATGAGATCAGCGCTCTTGGTAGAGTTTTCTATTGCCAGTGTATCAAATCATGATTGATTATTTTTATCGTCATCTCCTAAGATATGAAGTAATTTTTTTGCACCCAAAGCACCCATAACTTTATCACCAACAACTTCCACAGCCTGTACTACTTTCTTGCCAACATCATGGAGATTTATGTGGTGGTGAAAAATCTCCTCATTTAGCCACTCGGCAGTAGCTTTCAAATTATGAATTGGTGTTGGCAATAACCTTAAATAAGTGGCTTGGCGGATTAAATGAGCAGGTTCACCCTTGACCTCTAAAACGTCGTAAATGTTAGCAGCAGCATCATTTAATCCAAGTTTGAGGAGAGTACCACGTAAGCTTACTTTGACAGGTTTGGGGTCATTTCCTAAAGCTATAGCTTTTAAATTCTGAGCAATTGTTACTCCTTGTTGATAGGCAACTTGTGCAGTTGGTGGAAATGAAGCACCTTCTACAACAGCACAATCACCTCCTACAAAAACTTCAGGAAAATCAGGTAGTTGTAAGGTTTGAGTGACTTTCAATCGACCGCGCTTGTCTCGATGTTCATCTGGAATTGGTAAGTCTTTAATTAGCGGATGGGTAGTAGTACCAGTGGTCCAAATTGTGGTGCACGTTAGGAGTGTCTCAGATTTATCATCACGCTGATACTCAACTGTGCTGGGACTTATCGCTGTAACTTTTGCTCCCAAAAGCACCTCTATTTCCACAGTGCGTTTCTGCAAACTTTTCTGTGCAATTTCACGCATGGAATCCCTGTCACCTTTAAGGATTTCCTTGCTGTTGTTGATGAGTACGATCCGCACTTCTTGAGGGTTACCTTTGAGTGCTGCATACCAATCCGGTAAAAAATCTGCTAAAGTGGCTGCCATTTCCACACCTGAAGGACCACCACCAATGACTGCAACTGTGAGTAGTTTACGACGTTGTTCTGGATCTTCGGTTTGTGCGGCTTTTTGCAAACACTTACGCAAATGTTGATCAATGGCGATCGCATCTTTTTGCGTCCGAAAAGGTAGAGCATACTCTTTTGCGCCCTCAACGTCAAAGTAGCCAGTGACGCTACCTAAAGCTAAAACTAAGTTGCTGTAGTTGTAAGAAGTTCCAGAAGTTAATTTGACTTGTCGTTGATGTAAATCAATCGATTCTACTGTATCTTGAACAAAAGTTACACCGCTACCCTTGAGTAATTCTGTAAAACGTGGTACAACCTGAAAAGAATCCATTTCACCACTAAAATACTCATAGAGTAATGGCTTAAAGCAAAAGCGTTCGTTGCTATCAATTAAGATGATTGAGTGAGGATAGTCTTGGTTAGCAAGATGCAACGCTGTAAAAAGCCCACTAAAGCCACCACCTAAAATAATTGTCTGAGAAACTGGATTGCTCATAACTAATAAACTCGATTGCTCATAAAATGATTTTTCTCCTATGGGTTTAAAAAAAACGTAGTCAAAGTAACCTAACAGGATGCTTGGAAAGTGTCGTATTGTACCAAAATTTATTGAGAATCCTTCTAAATCCAAGCGGCTGTGATGATTTGAAGTATAGCCACTCATGCCGTGTTTGTGGTAAAAACAACAGCGAGCATATTGTTGGAATTATCGCATAAGTAAAGCCATAGAACTATTTCGTACAACAAACTAATATAAGTAAAGAACATTGATTTATATGAATGGATTTCAATAAATATGCTGAAACAATTCTCTTTGAATTTTAACAATTTTCCATTAGGTAGAAAGCTAACTGTATTACTGCTCGTTATATTTATTGCAGGAATTACTTTGAGTGGTATAGCTTTGTCTCACATCCTAAATTACAAAGCTCAAGAGGAAGTGAGTTCAAATGGTAATTTGCTGTTCAAGACTATAAACTCTGTGCGAAATTACACAAATGATGAAGTCAATCCCGAGTTGGAAGCACGCTTAGGAAAGGATGAATTTGCAGCACAGACTATCCCTGCTTACTCAGCACGGAAAGTTTTTGAAAAGCTACGAAATGAGGACGATGCCTATAAAGATTTTTTCTATAAGGAGGCGATGCTGAATCCAACAAATATCCGAGATAAAGCTGATAGTGTTGAGACAGCACTTATACAAAAATTCCGTCAAGACAAGAATCTTAAAAATTTGTCAGGATTCCGTTCTTTTGATCAAGAGGATTTTTATTACATTGCGCGTCCCTTAGCCATAACTGAATCTAGTTGCTTGAGATGTCACAGCACACCAGATGTTGCACCCAAGAACATGATTGCGACTTATGGAACAGAAAATGGATTTGGGTGGAAATTGAATCTTATTAATGGTGTTCAGATAGTTTCTATTCCTGCTAGCCAAGTTTTCCAGAAAGCTAATCAATCGTTTTTATTGGTGATGGGAATCGTGACTATCATTTTTGCGATCGCCATATACATGGCTAACTTCTGGCTGACGCGATATGTTGTACGACCGATTAAACGTGTCGTCCGTGTTGCAGAAGCTGTGAGTATTGGTGATATGGATGCAGAGTTTGAGAAAGTGGGTAACGATGAGGTGGGCAGTTTGGTGGAAGCTTTCACACGGATGAAGATAAGTTTAGTTATGGCAATCAAAAGTTTTGAACGATATCGTGGAGGAAATTAGTAAACTATTAGACAAGATTGCAAAAGTAACAATTACCACTCTTGTGGGGAAAGGGGAAAGGTTTTTTCTTATTCTTTTCTCCCTTACCCTTTTCCCTACAACTGCCACGAAGTCTATTGTTTACTGATTGTTGAAAATTATAGCGGTTTTCAATTGCGTGCAATACAGTAGAGACCATACTGTACGCTCTCTACACACCGTTGTATATTTGATTGAAACGAGAATCGCTATAAAAATTGATAATGGCTCCCAAATTACAAGACAAAACAATTGATAACAAATCTAACTTAAACTGGTCATCAGAAACCGAACTCGTCGGGTTAGTATTTGAGTTCGTCACGCAAGCAGATGCTTCTATTTACCCTCAGTACACGATTGGACTGCACGCTTGGTTTCTTGACCAAGTGCGTTCCTATGATCCAGAACTCTCTGCATACCTCCACAATGGCGAGTCAGAAAAACCGTTTACGATTTCTGCATTAGATGGAGAATTAGTCAGCAGTGGTAGGCAAGTGCAACTTGCTGCCAACAACTCTTACTACTGGTATGTCACAGTGTTGTCGAGTCGAGTCTCACAATGGATGGAACAATGGGTGCAAAATCTACCAAAAGAACTTAACTTGCGAAATGCATTTTTGCAGATTCGCTCTTGCAAGATTGCTCATGCTCCCACAACTTATGCTGAACTGCTAAACTCTGAACATGGAGAAACTGTTAGCTTAAAATTTCTCAGCCCGACTAGTTTCCGTCGCAAAGGTCATCATTTCCCCTTACCAATGCCAACGAATGTTTTTCACAGTTATTTACGTCGTTGGAATGACTTTTCTGGGATGTCTGTTGATCAGGAGGCGTTTCTGGCTTGGGTGGATGATAACGTTTTAATTACCCGTCACCAACTCACATCTATGAAAGTCTTAGCAGGTAAGAAAGGTGCAGTAACGGGATTTACAGGAACTATAGAATTTGGTTTGACCAAAGAAGCTTCCAAACAACCAGACTTTTGCAAGCTATTTTATGCTTTGGGAAAGTTCGCACCTTACTGTGGTACTGGTCATAAAACGACGTTTGGATTAGGTCAAACACGCTTGGGTTGGTCATCGCAAGCAGCACCAGAAGTACCTGATGTGCAAAGCTTACTAGCAAAACGTATTGAGGAACTGACAGCAATCTTTAAGTCACAACGTAAGCGGACTGGAGGCGATCGCGCAGAAGAAATAGCAACGAAATGGGCAACAATCCTGGCGCGGCGGGAAATGGGGGAGTCGTTGCAGGCGATCGCCCAAGATTTGGAAATGCCTTATGAGACGGTGAAGACTTATGCGAAGTTAAGTCGTCGGGCTTTAAAATCAGACTAGTTTCCTATGATTTCTAAAACTGGTGTCCACCAGTCGCGTCGCTTCTCCTCGTTCTACTTTCACCAAGTTTTCCCTTGAGGTGGCAATGGTAAGATACAGAGGAATACCGTTATCAACCGCCGCCAGTACCAAAGCAGCAGATAGAGTTTTTGTCCCCCCTGTGTAGTCAGCAAGAATTTCATCATCAGGCGCTTCTTGTTGGAGATGGTGAATGCACTTGTGAATTTTGAGATAGCATTCTGATAAATCGTCGGGGTTTTGGATGAGAATTAAATCTCGTTCTGGTTGAAAGCTTTCTCCCAGTTTTACTTGCGTGGGAATATTTGGTAATCTGTCAATCACTTCGCTTCCACGTCGGACTTCGCAAGGTGTTCCTTCGCCAATGACTTGGGACTTGCTTCCTTTGTCACCATCCGAGGCGATGAAGATGATGCGATTGGGTTGGAGGCTGTGAATTGCGGTGACGATGGGTTGGAAGGAACCGCCGACAGTGACGAGGAGAATTTTGGGCATATATTACATTCAATAAGCTGGTTTGATTTTTATTCAAAGAAAGGACTATATAGTTTCATCCTTCAAATTCCATACAGTAATAATGGTTTGGAGTTCTTTAATGATGGCTTCAGTTTGATGAAGAATATCTTTTGCATTTTTAGGATTTTTACGGAATCCTGCATGTAGAACATCATTACGTAGATTAGCTAAATTAAATTCCCCACCCCATAATTTGTTTAATTGCTTTTTCTTTTGTTTTGGAAGTTTCAACCATTCGTCCAAATATCTTGATTCTTTAATAGTGTTATCTTCCTTATCCTTAATTTTGCCTCCATTTAGCAAAAGTTCCATCTCTTCTCTGCTTTCTTTATCTAAAGGATCTAAGTTAAAGTGATAGCATAGTAAGGAAGGCAGCCACTCTCTTGCCATAGATAATGCTTGAACTGTTTGTCCTTTTGCTGCATACCATTCCACCATCTTCAGTTGGCGCAACAGAGACGCTTGAGCGTTTTTCTGATAGTCAATTGGGTTTGCCAATCCAAAATCACAGTAATCTTTTTTTACACGCTCTAGCAAACTAACAAATGGTGGTACAGACTGAGAAATAATGGGTGCAGCCTCTGCAATATGTTGTGGTAAATTAGCGGCTTTTTGCATAACATCCATCGGTCGCAACAGTTGCAACCCTTGAGCAATCCCATCTATACTTGTTGCTAAATTTTCGGTTTTGGAGTTACTACTGTGCAGCAAGCTTGCTAACGCCTGTCCATTACCTGTTTTAATGAATTGATCCGTAGCGGTTGTCCACTCCAAGAGGCTAACAATAGGCAACAGGTCAAAAGTGGGCGTTTCATTAGTTGCCTTATTTTTAGCTTCAAAGGCACCGTAGAGAAGCCCCTCAATATTCACACTTCGCACGACTCGTAGATAACTGACGGCAATCAATGCCACCACAGGTACAGAGCGAAAGCTGTGTGTGATATCAAATATAACGGTATCTCCATGCTCTAGACAGTTAGTTACCTGCTGAAATATCCACCAAATATCAGATGGGCTGTTTTGTTCAGGAATATTTTTGATTGGTTGCAAGTTTACCTTCTTATCCAATCGATTTTTGAGAGCATCCCAATTAGGTTCTGATGCCCCCTTTAGAGCAACTGTTTCTACTGTTTTGGTCAGCAAAACGTAGAGAGTTTCAGGCTTATAAAACTCAACTAACGCCTCTTGAAAGAAAGGAGTTTTATATCCCCCAGATCCACGTGGATTGAGGTAAGTAGTTTCATCATAATTATTAAACCCAAGAAACGAAATAATTTTCATAGTTTACATCCTTTCTTTTTCCAACTTGACTTGTGTTTGTCCCATTCCCAAGCGCGTCTTCATCCCCGTACCCGAAAACTTTGCATATTGAACTAATAAATTAGCCACATTCGCCAGCAAAGAATCAGCACGGTTGAAAACTTGTAGTGTCACATCACCAACAAACCCATTGACATAACCCTTATGTAATTGCCAACTTTGGGTTTTCATTTTATGATGCTTAAGAAGAATTGCATTGCTAAGATAGGCAATTAATTCATCGCTTCCCAAATAAACGGGAGCAAAATGATTCCAACGTTCTAACCAACTGCGGAACATCAATGCAGGTACGGGTAAGGGTAATGGTGTGCTACCTTGTGCGAAAGCTGTTGGTGTGAGAAATTGCAAGTCAAATCGTCTGACTGGTTCTGGTTCATTTGCCACTAAAGTTGTGTATAGTTCCTCGTAGCTGGTGATTTCGTCTTCACGGTTGATGATGTTAAATTTAGCTCCGAGAAATTCTAGAGATTCTGATAAATTTAAAGCGGAAATGGTTTTCGCTGTAATATCTTGTAATCCACATAAAGATAATCGGTAAAACTCTTCTGGATGGAAAGTCAAAAAGTCTTTGGTAATAGTTGATAATCCAAGAATTCCTGAGAAAGCAATTGGAGGGATAGTTTCGCCTCCCATTTCTAACCCTAGTTCTTTGTGTAGTTGCTTAACGAGTTCTAAGCCGTAGGAACGGGGTAAAACGGTTGATTCGGATACGTTTAATATCCAGGTTGAACGAATTAGCATGAGCCTTATAAAGTTTTAATATAAAGTTTTAAACTTAACCCATCCTGGAACAAATTTGATTTCGCCGTTCGGATTTATCACAGTTCGCCTAGATTTTGGTGCTTCAAAACCTGGTGCTTTTAAACCACAAGTATCCCGAATTTCTTCCCGTAGTTCATCTTTTAGCAGTAAACCAATTGTAGTTCCTGTCATACCACTACCCCATCCCAGTCTTAGGCTATAGGGAGATTTTTCTGGTTCATAAAATTCGCGGATATAATTAAAATCTAAATTCTTGCCTGATGCTTTAGGATTATTTTCTATTTCTTGCCAATAATCATGTTCATAGTCCCACTGCTCTTGAGTAAACTCCTGACAGATTTGTAAAAGTTCATCAAGATTGCTAAATGGTATTTTCATGCCCTGTTTGTGCTTAAACCATGAGAGCATCTCTGTATCTAAGCTGAGAGTAAACCCGGTTTGCACATTTCGCACCATCTCGGCATAAATTGACGCTTTATATTTTGCAATATAATCAGGAAATCTACTAGAAATGATGACCTCAGCGACAACTGGCAAGTTAATTGGTATTGCTTGACCTCGTTTATTATGGATTTTGCTTTCTAAAAGAGGGTCTGAATCTGTGACTTTAAGCGCTCTTAAGAAGTCCGTATTTGGACCTTTACCTGGAAAGTTTCTTTCTTGATATGTAAGACAAAATTCTGAGAATAAACTCTCCATAAATAAGTCGTCATCTAAAAATTTCTGCTGATATTGGTTGAGATGACCTAGTTTTTGTCTTAAGGTTTTCTCTATCTCGCTAACTCGCTTTGATGAGGGAACTTGATAGCGATCGCCATATTTAAGTAAATAATATGTTATGGCAGTTCTCATTGCTCCTTTAATGGAAGAGCCAGGAATGAATAATTGCCCCATACCATTACGAATCATCGGACGCAAATCTGTAATTTTCTCGTCTGTTAACTTTTGACTGATTGCGTCTTTAGGAAAAATTGCCTGTCCATCTGCATTAGTCGCATTCCACCACTCAGAACCAAATGCTTGTCTTAAAAGTCTTGTGATGTCTTGACGTTCTTCAATTGCCTGGATATAGTCATATAAAAATCGCCCTCCTTGGTGCATCAGACCTTTTGCCAAAGCTTCTTGATTGGGGAGATAAACTTTTTTATCTGTCTGCACATATTCAAATGGATTTAATCTAGATACAGATGATCCAATATGTAAAATAGGACTGGTCAACTGTATCTTTCTTGATTGATATAAATCCGGTTTCTTGAGAGCGTATTCAGGAGAAACAACCATAATTTTATTTATCCTATGCTTGAATAGGAAGACTTAAGCTAATACCACTCCGGTAAATGCAATGTTTTTTAAAATCTCTGGGTGTGACATCTACCAGCTTTCCTTGTGGTGGTGTAGGAAAAACAGAACCTTCGCTAAACATTCGCACCATTTTGCGACGCACCTGATTTTCAGCTATCCAGCCACCCCGTTCTTGAATTTCATAACTAGCATTATTTAAAAAGTCATTCGGGAAGGATGGTTCCCAAAATAAACTCATCAGGGTGTGGTGAGTTCCAGCAGAAAATTTCACTATCTTCTGCCAATTTTCAGGTAACTCTAACCACTCAGCTTGAAATCGTCCCGCACCGCTAGAACGTTCTCCCCCAAGTCCTTCTTCTCCTAAAAGATGCAAAGCAGCCTTTAAGTTATCTGCTAATTTCTCTCCTTCTGGTGAGAATTGCAGCAGAAAGTACAAACCTGATAAACTTTGAATTCCATTGCCATTTTGCTCCCACTGGAATTGTACAAAACCTGTATGATAAAGGTTAGTGGCTCTGGTAATTCTGTCTACTGCAATTTTGGGGGATTGGTCAATTTCAAAGGCTTTTTTGTAGTCAAAGGTTCCTGCTTGACGCAGATGTTCCTGAGATTTACCTTTTGTTTCAGCAATTAACTCTTCAGCATCAGTATTTATGAACCCTTCGCCTTGATACCATCTTTGCCAAACTTCCAAAGGCAAATAATTGAGTTTTTTATAGGTTTTAAAAAACTCTAACTCTTTTTCAGTTCTTTGCGGGTAGTTGATGGGAAACTTAAGGGGACGGGGTAGATAGTAGATTGTGCGTTCGTTTTCTTGTCGATAAATAAATGTTGAACTTATCCGCAAAGGAGATATCAGTTGAGGTTGTTTATCAGTGGGAAATTTATGTAATAATTCTTCAACAGCATCTTTACCAAATAACCGCGCATAAGCACTCACCCAAGCACTAAATAAACTATCTGAACGCACGTGATCGCTCGTTTCTTCAAGACCAATTCCCACTTCCCCAAAATGAGCAGGGCTGCGTCCAAACTTAAGTTTAACCAATTTCCAGACACTCATAATGCATTTCCTGGCAGTAAACGCTGTTCAATGTACTCGCGTAAGCTTCCGAAGTTATCTAAGAGTGCTTGTGTGTTGGCGATGGGTGCAAATTGCTGTAAACTTGATGTTCCAGCAGGAGTGCTGGTTATCTGACGGTATTGCTCTAAGCTGCGATAGGAAAACTCGAAGTTCTGAAATCTGACTTTGCCGTAACCTCTGGAACCATGTCCGCCGAGTGCATCATCTTCTAGGATGGCGAGAGCAATCGCAATATTTTGTAAGTCTTCTATAGCTTGCGCTGCATCTTCTACAGTATAAATTAATTCAAACTGAAACTCTGCTCCTGCTGGTACACGTTCTACTTGTCTAGGGTTCGCTGCTGCTGTGACTCGATCTATACCGTTTTCAAATTTCCACTCAGTCATATATAAACCAGTATCAACTTGCTCCAGCAAATCAACCGACTTCTCCAATAAATGGCAATCTCTTACAATTAAACGAGCAGGTGCATTTCGTCCTTTGACTTTTACGTATTGCTCTCGGATTTCTTCTTCTCTGATTTTTTCACCTTGAGTTTCAAATCGCGCAAATTTGTGTTCTTCACTACTAGGTCTGAGAATCATTTGTGCTTCAACATTGGGTACTCGCTCTAATCGTTCTTGATTAGCGACATCACTGTTTACCCAAAAATTAACGCCTGTTGAACCAAAAATTCTGGAAAGTTTACAATTTCTAGCCCCATCAAACCTAATGAGTATTGACGAATTATCTGTTTTTATTTCTGTATAGCCATTCACTAAGTCATCACTTTCATAACGATAAGTACCGCTACCTCCCGCACGATTTAAAGGTTTTTCCAACAAACGTTCTAAAATTGAGCGCAGCTTACCTTTAATAGATGAGCCTGGTAGATAAGGATGGCGACTCAAAGGGTTGCGAATAACAGGTTTATCCAGTCCACCGATATCTAACCTTTCGCCGCCACCTCCAATATGAATACCAGTCTTTACTATAAGAGTACTAGTAACTCTAACTTTACCCACTAATTGTTTTTGTTCATAGTTACTTGTTGATATTGTCATTGATCTTTTCCTCCTGCTGCCTTATGATAAGCAATCACTGCCTCAATCATTTGAACAAATCTGTCAAAGTCTTCTTTAGTTTTAACCTTTTTTATTGCTGCCTCTAATACTCGCTTGAAAGGAGCAACCGGTCCTGGATCTCTACTATCTTTTTGTTGTCGAGCTGCAGCATAAGCAAGTTTAGGTTGTAAGAAAACTAAGTCGGGTTCAATTTTTGAAAAATCCTTCTTTTCGTCTTTAGCTAGGATAGATTTAAGTCGATTGACAGCATCCAAAAACTTGCGTATCTGGTTTGTTTTGAGTTGTTTACGCACAAGCTCTTTTCCAAGTTTTTCGGTATCTTCCACTAACTCACGAATTTTATATTCTTGTAGCCCTTGATTTAAGGTGTTGATTTTATTCACCATTGCTGTGCTGATATCATCACCATAATTATATTGTTTGTTTTGTTGCGTCATCGTTTTATAAGCGGTTTAAGAGTTCAATCCAAGTCGCGATCGCCCGAAAATAAGGCGCATTATATGGACTTTTTAAAGAAGTGCGAAAATCATTGTTATCCAGTACCCTATTGGGTAACCTCGCTAGAGTATAAGCTATCTTTGGTAAATGCAAATAGTAGCGAGTTCCTAAAGCCTCCTTTGACTTACGATCTTCAAACTTCTTTAGTGCTTGCTCTTGTATTTGTGCAGTAATGAGCAAATTACGCACAAAGTTACGGGAATAATTCACCTCAATTTTTTGCTGTTCCAGTATTTCGACAAATGGTAAGACACCCAATAGGTTTGGCTTAGCTTCTGGATGTAAATATTGTTTCATCTCACAATCAAGAATATTGATATCTTCTATTCCCAGCCATTCATTCCACTTAAAGACTTGTCCAAATAACCCGAAACTGTCTCTACCATTTCCTTTAGCAGCATCTTCAGCTTTACCTGACGATTCTGCAGCTTGGTAAAGAGGGAATTTAATATCATCAATACTAATACCTGCGGATAAGGTAATATCAGGATGATTTCCAGTATAAGCGCGGAAGCACTGATAAACATCAAAGGCAAATTCTACAACTTCATTCCACGCACCGCTGACAAAGACATCATCTCCACCCGCGTAAATGAAGACTAAATTTTTTCGTTCATCTTGAGTGAGATATTTAGTGTTTTCTAACACTTTGACTTTATGTCGCTGTTCAAGAAAGTTCTCCTGACGGTTCTCTGCTAAAGTATTTAGATAGACTTTAAAGAAATAACTCATCTGGCGAGATAAACCAGCTAGGTTTGGCAAGGTTTGATTATTACCCAACCCTTTTGCAAAAATTTGTCCCAGTCTATCTACATCCATGCGCAAATAACCAACTCTCTCAATCCCTTTGGCAATTCTCGCCATCTCACCTGATCTGATAATTGAGCCTTCTTCTTCTTCACTTTTTTGAGCGTAATTACCCAACAGCAAAGGAATGGTATTTGTAGCATGAGAATAGTCATATATCATCCAATCATTGACTAGATAAATAGTCTCTGTGTCAGGAATTTGTTTTAAAGATTGAACGAGTTGAGACTTTTTTATCGCTTGAAATATATGATAATAAACAGGTTCAGGTTCAAGATTTAACTTGATGGGGGTTGTTCCTGGAATACGACTTCGGTGTTGCGATCGCACAATTGCCTGTACTCTTAAAAGCTTGCCACCTAACTCAAACATCTTACGACAAGTAGGACAAGCTTCCACTGAAATTTCATCACTTAATGGTTGTAATTCTTCTACATCATCTCGATGACAAACTTTGCAGGGTGTGTGACTGTCGCGGGGTGCGAAGAATTCTACAATTTGGTCTGCAAATTTCCGTGATTTTTGTTCGGCTAATTGTTGTGTCACTTTTGACCAGTGTGTTGCAAATTCTTGAGTAGCAACATCTTCAATGGGAAAGTTTACATGGTCTAAGGCTAGAAAGACTTTACCCTGAAAATCGTCTACTAACCACTTATTTAACCTCTGACTCACTTGTTTTAGTTTATCTTCTGTCTCATCTATAGGCGCAAGCAGATATAAGTTACCGCCACCAGCATAAATGATATTAGTGCGTGGTAATTCTAGTTCTTGCAACAATTGCTGGACGACTTCTTCTGTTACTAATTCTAAGTAAAAGCTTCTCGCACGCAGGGACTTAAGCGCACCCGCAGAACTAATTGTGTAGATAAATTTTTGAATACCTGATAAATCTCCAGCAATTAACCTAAGTTGTTTAGCTTCAAGATTATTTGCTAGCGCAGCCGCTACAGCACCAGTTGCCCTTACCATATCAATCAGGGCAATATCTGAATTATTCAAGCTAACATAGGAGCCAAATTTCTCTAGAATTAAGGTGAGTAGCGATAGATTATTCCAAGTTTGTTCGTTAAGTTTATCTAAAGTCAGATCTCGTCGGATATGTCCCTTGAGTAATTCGATATCTTCTTGTGCTGGTTTTTCTTTCCGTGGATAGGGAATTTGTGGATAGAATCCTTTGATGTGGGTTGCTTCCCAGTAATGTTGTTTATTTTGATTGTGCGAATGTTGTTTATTTTGATTGTCCGATAGTTGCACTTGGTCAAACAGCAAGCGCAGGGGAGTCAGAGTGTTGTTTTTCTCTTTAGACCACAGAATGTTTTGGTTATTAGACCATAAAATACACTTTGCTTGCTTAACTACTTCCGAATCCTCTGGGTACTTACACTCACTAGGTAATACACCAGCTATTTGTGCTAAAACCCACACAGCCTGTTGGGTGACTTGCAACGCAGCGTTGCTAGCTTTTAAGTCAGTCATTAAACTTCACGATAATTGTCCTGAACTGCGTGTGATTGTAGCTTATAGGTGGAAATAGCGTATTCCATATTTACCAATTAGCAAATAAATCAACACAGGTCTGTAACTATATTAGGTTCTGAGTACCGGAAAATACTGAAAGTTTAAGATAATTTTAAATTGCGGAATTTACGTAAGTAACCAGCAGGAGTAAAAAATAGTGTACGATGAGCCACCAGATCCATTTTTAGTCCAACTTTGTGAAGGATACACGGAGGCCGAAGTTGTTGAAATACAGCAGTATATGGCTGAGTGGGATGCTTGTACTTATATCAGTGTGGCTCAAAGTATTTTAGACCATGCTAGCAGAAAAGAATTTGACCCCTTGAAATATCTACGCAAAGCTTACAATTTTAATAAAAAAAGAGGAGTACGAATTCCCAAAATTGGATATCGTCAGGATGGTTCAGCAGTTTATCGTAAGGGGAATGAATATCTTATTGTACGACCTGATAAATTTGGTATTGAAAAAATAGTTACCTATGAAGTAAACGATGACTAAGACAACTCTTGACACTCAAAATCCTGAAATTAAAAGAAATTATATTTCGCAAGTTTTAGAGCAGTTAACACTAGATTATCAAAATACCAAACAAGAGCGCAAAGAAATTGCTGCTTTATATCTTACTGGAGATGAAGAATTTTCTGTTTTAGAGGAAATTGAACTCTTAACGGTGGATATCCGAGGCTATGCTAGTCAAATTCAAGCACGCGGTTGGATTGAAAATCAACAGCAGGCTATTGAGCACTTACAGAGTATGCGAGTTTTTGATCTTCCGGTTATTGCTGAATTTTACTTTACAATTCATCAAGACTACGGACAAATGAAAGCTTATATTCGCATGCTGGATTATTTGCGTTTGCTGATTCTTGAATATCTACAAATATATCAAAGTTCGCAACCACAATCTGCTTGATTTTTCATAGCCATCTATAAAGGAATTTTCATGTTAAATTTTTAATTGCGAGGGGGGTTAAGGCGCTTTTTAAATTCTTGCGCTCTTCGGTGATCAGGAATTTTTTCTACTAAAACTTCTACCAATTGCTCTGGTGTTAATTGTGGATTTTTATTCAAAGTGTCTTCAAGAACAAAACTGGCGAAAGGACCGACAAAACTAGTTAGTTCTCGCCGACAATACTCCACAAACTCTGGCTTGATGCTAGTCGTATTTTCGGCTTGGAATTCGTTGGCTTTTTGTGTGTTTTGCCTGGGTTGTTGTGATTTTTGGTGAAACTGTTTAGTTTCTTCAGACAGTTTAGTCTCTGGTAGTTCAAGTTCCTGAGCAGGGTGAGGATGAATTGGTACGTTTTGATGTGATTGTGTCACATTCATACCACCAGAAAAACTTTGTGACTGAAACAAATTCAAAATTTCTCTGGCTGATTGATAACGGTCGGCTGGTCTTTCTGCCAGCATTTTATCCAATATCTGAGTGAGTAAATCACTAACTTTAACGTAAGATTTCCATTGCCACTGAAAAGACTGATCCATCAGCAAACGTGGCATTTTTCCAGTCAGAAGAACAATAGCAGAAACACCCAGTGCATAAAGGTCGCTACAGGGGTAGCAGTGTCCCATACGAATCTGTTCTGGTGGAGAATAACCTACTTTTCCAACTACTGAACCAGCAACAGAGTGCAAAGAATTTGAAGAATCACCCGCCAGAATTTGAGTGAATTTTTGCTTAACCACTCCAAAGTCAATCAGTACAGGTTTAGAAAGCTTATGGGAAAGCATCACATTGTCTGGTGAAATATCCCGATGAATGATATTGCGTTGATGGATATACTCTAAAACTGGCAACAAATCCAATAACCACTGAATAACTTCTGCCTCGGAAAATGGCTTTCGTTTTGTTGAAAGGCGCTCGCGCAAAAGTTGAGAGTAACTATCACCTTCAACATATTCCTGGACTATAAATATCCGCTCTTTCTCGGTCAACCAAGCCAGAAACTTAGGAATCTGGGGATGATTGAGTTGGTATAAAGTTTTCGCTTCGCGCTCGAATAACTCACGGGATTTGAGAAGTACGGCTTCTGCTGTGTTTGCAGGGACAAATTCTTTGAGGACGCAATAATCCCCGAAACGTTGAGTGTCAACTGCTAAGTAAGTTCTTCCAAAGCCTCCCTGTCCAAGAAGTCTTTGAATCTGATAGCGACTGTTAATCGAAGTTCCGGGGTTTAGCTCTGGTAGCATTACTGCGTTGTGGTTTGGTGAGTAAAATGCAAATAGAATTTTATTCTAGTGTCTCTTACTTGCCAGGATACACCAAATTACAACTGACGACCGTTAACCGAACCATATTGGGAACACCTGGTGCACCAGGTGCAACCCCAGAATTGCTTCTCGTTTTATCGCAATATTGGCAACGTCTTATATTAACTAGCAAAAGCTAAGTCGCCAATAAAGTTAATTGTCCAACTGCATAAGTTACATTCGATGACATTTACTAAGAATCTGGAAGGACAAGCCTCAAAACTTTGACTGTGCGTCTTCTCCAAAAAACATTCAAACAGGAAAAAACTATGTCATCCGAACTTAAAGCTGCAACTACTGCTGCTGATGCCCAACTGTCTAATGATCTGCCAACTCTAAAGAAAGGTCTACAAACAGAAGGAGTTAGATTACTGCAACAAATTCTGATTCTGCGTTACAAATACAAAATTACCTTCGACGCTAACTTCGGTGATAAAACAGAGGATGCAGTCAAGGACTTTCAACGCAAGCATGATCTGAGTCCAGATGGAATTGTTGGTGTAAACACTTGGCGTTCTCTAGGGCTAAATATTGCCTAAGCTCCTTAGCACACTGCTACTGCGCCATGAGTAAAACTTAAAAAAAGCCTGGGGGATAATCCCAGGCTTGCTCACTGCTATTTGTCTTTGCTTTTGGCTTACTATTAGAGTTCCCTTTGAAAATTCCCTTTCGACCTGCTTTTTGGTGTGCGATCAGTAAAACCTAAAAAAAAGCCTGGGCTATAATCCCAGGCTTGCTCATTGCTATTTGTCTTTGCTTTTGGCTTACTATTAGAGTTCCCTTTGAAAATTTCCTTTCGACCTGCTTTTTGGCGTATCGCGCTGCCTGTAAGATGTATCTTTGTGCAACATTTATTTGACCGAAACAATTTTAGATTTTAAATTTTAGATTTTGAAATTGGGGAGCCAATACTGATAGCGTAGCGTGGCACTTTGTGCCATAGTCCTTGTTTCCCTCACTTGGTACTTGGCGTTGATTTTCGGTACAAGCCCCGTCCATCTTTGACGGAATTAATCCAAAATCGTAAATTTAAAAATCTAGGTTTTGTTTCGCTCCGCTCCAAGCTCTGCACTTTTAGGGTGGAGTTAATCCAAAATCCGTCTTGAAAAGCTTTGATGCCTGCGGCAAGCCCTTCGGGGAAGACCTTCGGTCTCGCTGCGCTAACGGGGGTTCGCAATCGACGGGAAGCGGAGCCACTCCGTTGGGCGGCTTTGCCGACTTGAAGGAAGTGGCGTCCAAGACTGCGACCCCCTCACCGCAAAGCGTCTACGGAGGAAACCTCCGCTCAAACTTTTCGCAAAATCCTAAATCCAAAATTGATTGACGTTTTGGGCAATGATGCATAGCGCCCGCCCCAAGCAGGCGATCGCTCAATCGTCGTATATTACCATTTTGGTACATATGTACCATTTAAAGCTTTTTACCACTCTCTTCAGATAGTCGCACTAGCTAAGATAGCCACGTAGAGTCGCCGATAGGAACAGAAGAATCTATCTATAGTATTGGCAATCAATCTTACTTTCTATCAACTATATTACCTCAGCAGGAAGAGGAAATGACACGACATCGCTAATAATAAACTTGCATCACATCAAACAAAAAATTTCTCTTCCTTGAGATTCATAACTGCATGAAGAAGTGAATTTTGAGTTTTCGTGAAAGTCTCATACTTATTGCTTTTCACAAATCTGTGTGGTATGTGACCATATGATACTAGCTTAGCATTTTTGGACAACAAATAAATTTAAAATAAGAAAGTCTGAGTTATGAATGACCAAGAGATGAAGAGCAAAATCAGTCGTGAGAGAGATTATTTACTGCAAAGGCTTTGGGACGCAAGAGTCATTGTATGTCTAGTATTGATTGCAGTGCTGGTGAGAATAGGCTATGGCGATAATAGACTCGCTCCTGCACAAGTTGTTAATACATATGATCTTAGCAAAAAGACAGACAATTTTACAGGTGAAACCGTGACAGTGAGAAGCCAACCGATAAAAAAAGTAGGTTTAGCTTCTTTCACGGTAAGTGATCAAAGATTATTAGGCGGCGAGCCTGTAGTAGTAGTGAACGCTTCGGGTCTAGCTTTCGATTTACCAACTGACAATGATACAAGAGTTCAAGTGACGGGTGATGTCCGTAACTTAAATATTCAAAGTATTGAGCGGGATTATAATCTCAATTTGCAGGACAAATCCTATAAAAATTATATCAATAAACCTGCGATCATTGCTAAGTCAATTCTATTAGCGCCTAGAGTTGGACAAATTACCCAAAACCCTCGCAAGTACTATGGTACAAGGGTTGCAGTTACGGGTAGTGTTGATAATATTCAAAGTCCCGTTTTGTTCACACTCGATGAAAGTTACTCCCTAGGTGCAGAAAATTTATTGGTTTTATTCATCGCAACACCAAAAAGGGTGATTAACAAAAATCAAACAGTAGGTATGGTGGGTGTTGTTCGTCCTTTTGTGGTTGCAGATATTGAACGAGAATACCGCATGACTTGGGATCAGAGGGTGAGACAACAGTTGGAAGCAGATTACAAAAATAAGCCTGTATTCGTTGCTGACACTATATACCCATAAATAACTCTATTATCTCTACTAGCTTGAATGACTTAGAAGGCGCAGGTTTAAGAGGTCGTTGAAAATAGGGTCTGTCCCGTTACAAAATAGGGCGGTGAGCAAATGCAACCCACTCGTCTAATCGTTTACAATCAACGATCTCAAATCCTGCTTTTGTTAGAGCTTTGTCAACATTATCCTCATGGGAGGCAGTAAAACCAGCTGTAATCAAAAGTCCCCCGTGTGCATCAGTTTGACGCAGCGCACGCTGGAAGTCATCAGCAAGAGCAATATGCATTCGTGCCAAAATATTCGCGACAATGAGGTCAAAAGTTTTTGTATCTTTGATGCTTGACACATTGTCGATAATGTCTCCACCCATCCAATGCCCCATTTCACTTCCAGATCCCAAGCTTCCTTTGATCACTTTTACCTGCTGTTCTACCCCGTTACAACGTACAGCGTCTTGAGTGGCTTCTACAGCAATGCGATCGTTGTCTAATGCCAAGACATTTGCCCCAAGCTTCGCCATTGCCACACTCAGAATACCTGAACCTGAACCCAAGTCTAAGACATTCATTGTGGGGATGATGTAATGCTCAAGCAGTTGAAGGCTGAGAATGGTTGCTGGGTGTAAACCACTGCCAAAACAGAGGGTTGTCTTCAGTCTCAAAGTGACTTCGTCTGCTGTTTGGGATTGATAAGATGCATCAGAAGTAAGGACAACGAAGCGTTTCCCAATCCGATGAATTCTGGAGTTGAGTCCGTTTGCGTCTGTGGGTTTGTCTTCAACCACAGTCGTCTGTATCGTAGTCGTTAGTCCAGTACGGTGCAAAGGCGAGAGCAAATTAACAATTTTTTCTACACGTGTCCTCGACTGGGCATCTAGTGGTAGATATAAGTAAATCGTGAATGTCCAGATCGGATGTGCAACATCTTGATCATCTGGGTGGGGTAGGTTAGCTTCTGTATATTCTACGATATTAATGTCACTAATATTGATAGTCTCTGCAAGCAGCGTACGAACCCAATCAATAGCCTCGTGTGTTGTATCAAGGCTTAACTCTATCCACGGCATATTTTCTTTTCTTCCTTAGCGTGCAGTCTGCATTGCATAAAACAAAAACTGACTGCACGGTGAAGCTACCGATCGCAGACAGCCTTTTCATCTTAACCAATGCTAGTACTCAGTTATCAGTTATCAGTTACCAGTTATCAGTTACCAGTTATCAGTTATCAGGTAGGAAACGGACTCGTCCACCCCTTGTTCCCTATTCCCTGTTCCCTATTCCCTGTTCCCTGTTCCCTGTTCCCTGTTCCCTGTTCCCTGTTCACTGATTTAAATCCCCGCACCATCTAAAAACTCTGAAATCACCAAATCACTATTGGACTTGCCATTGTTCGTTTGTGAGTCGCTGACTTGGAATGCGTGTACAGATGACTGCGCCTGTAATTCTTGGACTTGTTTTTCTAAAGCTTTGACTCGTTCAAATAAGGCGCGAATCACTTCTGCTTCCACATCCCGGAGTTTATTGTGAGCCAGAACATCGGCGATTTCCTTACCCTGACGAGTCACGCGCCCTGGAACCCCTACGACTGTGGTGTTGCTAGGCACATCTCGCAGCACTACTGAACCTGCCCCAATGCGGACATGCTCCCCAATATTAATGTTGCCCAATACCTTAGCACCCGCTCCCACAACAACGTGATTGCCGAGAGTAGGATGGCGCTTTCCTGTCTCTTTGCCAGTACCACCTAGGGTAACTCCTTGGTAAATTAAGCTGTAGTCGCCCACCACCGCTGTCTCACCAATCACCACTCCCATACCGTGGTCAATAAAAACTCCCGTACCAATCTTTGCTCCTGGGTGAATCTCAATCCCAGTCAAAAACCGACTGATATGGGAGATAAACCGAGGTATGAAGGGAATCCCCGTTTGATAAAGCCAGTGTGCCACTCGATGCAAGAGCATGGCTTGAAAACCTGGGTAACAGAACAACACTTCCAGCCAGTTACGGGCTGCTGGATCACGCTCATAAATCGTTCGCAAATCAGTTAGCAGCATAATTTGTTCCTATCTCGGGAAGTTTATAACAATTCAAAATTCAACAGCCTTGAGTCGAACCTGTGTAAAACTGGGCAACCCTCTCTACGAGTACTCGTGGTGCGCCTTACAGATACTCGTGGAGAGGGCAAAAAAGGCGCTTCATTCTCAATTATTGAACTTATTGATGAATTATTCCGCCTTTTTTGCCTTAGCGTAGCGAGCCGTAGGCTGGGTTGCCCAGTTTTACATACTTTTAATGAAAGCCCCCACACCAAATATCAACAGACAAGTCAAGTGTGTAAGTTATGTAATCAATGAAATCATTTGTAGGAATTGTCTTGGATAATCTACTGCAAATCGATAATATTATGATAATTTATGAATAACTAGCGCAATTTTATTACATTTAACACTCCCATGAGAATGAATCTGTCATAAAAATACGATAAACTTATCGATAAACAGTAGTATGTTGAGTACGGACTTGAATAGCCAAAACTATACTCTTTTGGATCTGTCTTCCAAAGTTGAATACGCGCTGCTAGCACTTTTAGAACTAGCAAGCAACAAGGAAAAAAAAACTCCTCTCACTATGAGTGAAATGACTGCTAAACAACCCATACCTGAACGCTATCTGGAACAAATTTTGACCAGTTTGCGGCGAGCAGGTGTAATACAGAGTCATCGTGGCTCGCGAGGAGGCTTTGTTCTAGCTCGTGAACCTTGGCAAATCACCTTGCTGGAGATTGTCACTTTGGTAGAAGGAGAACGTAAAGACAGAGAACCCTCTGTGACTTCCACTTTAGAAAGGGATTTGGTTCATGAGATCTGGGATCAAGCCAACACCGCCTGTATTAAGGTTTTACAGAACTATACACTCCAAGATTTGTATCAGCAAAGAGAAGCTCGCTTGCAGCAAGGTCCAATGTATTATATTTAGACATTCTCGCAATTACCATATGCAGATACCAAAAAACGTTATAGCATTAGGCAGGCGAATTCTTGTCGTTTGTTTCAAAGAGATTCCCAAACAGTTGGAGATCGTTCCTCACCGAACCAGTCACTTCTGCCAAAGATTCTATTGAAATGAGGATGGAGGAAATAACAGAAGAAGTAGACGACTCAAGTTTTATCAGAGAAACCATCCTGGTTGACCCAACAGCCACCTCACACAGGAATCACAAAGATTCAATGATCGGATTTACCAGGGACTACCATCTTATTCTAACAATGCTTGTAAAAAGGTGCAGCGTGCAGGGGTTGAGTCTACTAAACGTGTAAAAATCAGCACGACTCCGTACTCCTAACACTCCACACTCAGTATCATCACTCAACTATAACTGTGTTTAATGACTCCAGAGGAAAACTAAAGACGTAATAGACAACCCCAATTCCAAGAAGTATAACAGCAAGGCTAGAGAGGATGACCAATCGGCCTGCTGGTTGGTAGGTATCCTCCTCAATATCACGGCGTACAGCAAGATAATGCTGGGTTGAAAGCATGACTGTCAACAAACCAACTAATGAAAAGGCTAAACCTAACTTCCAACCATCACCCGGAGCTTGAGGTGCAAGAGGAGGACGAAGAATACGCAAGCGGACAATCAAAACACCAAACCCCATTAAGGAAATTCCACTCCTCATCCATGCAAGATAAGTACGTTCATTTGCTAAATGTTCCCGCACTTTATCTGTTGAACTAGGTTTATTTGACTTTTCTTTTTCTGAAGTTTCTGCATTAGCCTTCATAAATTTGAATGGTAGTTGCATACAAAACTTTTTAATCTTTTTGATGAATTGGAATCAAGTTTACTTATGTGAAAGTTTCTTTTCCTCTGTCTTATTCTATATTCAAAATTTGACAAGAAAAATTAATAGTGTTATCTTGATAATTGTGAATTATACCGGTTAATTAGTCAAATTTGACTGTATTCAACAATACTTTTTTTTAAAAATATTTGCTCACACAACAATTTAAAACAAATTGAAATGACTTTCACTTGTTAAGACGGACTTGATATAGTAATCCTATTTGATTTTTTAAAATTGTGCATGTTCAGATTGCCGACTTATCAAATAAGTCTGTGATCTTGTTGTTCACAAATAATTTAGGACTGCTATATGATCTTTAATTTGGTTGAGCAACTTAATCAAAAAAAAAGAAAAACACTGTGATTAACATCTAAAAAGTCATCTCAAGAGGACTTACGCTATCAGCCAGCCAAGAAGATAAGTTCTTGGCTGTCCAGTTGACACAACAAACGAGTGCTGTTCAGTGATTAATTGGTGCATTGAGAGCAGCTTGGAAAAGTATCATGATGTTTATCTTTTTTTATTGATATCAAGTCAAAAAAAATGACATTTTTTGACTCTTAACTTAATAACTCAATTTTTTTCAACTTCAGATACTATTTCAGATGTTTTCCAAAGGTTCCTGTTTAGAGTTAGCAAACAAAAACTACCTGTGATAAAAGTGAGTACGGCTAAACTAGGATTTTCCAAAGTGTGACAGTCCACCAGAATCAAAACACCCAATCCAATCAGAACAAAGGGAATGAGTTGATGACCGTAGCGCGTTAGGGCATCCACCATAACTGGTATACGAGTTAACTGGTATGCTGCATAACACCAAACTCCCACCAGGGAGAAAAAGACTCCAAGGATAACTGCTAAACTCTCCCAGGTACTGCTAGCAAACAACGGTGCGTAGATAGCAATGTTGTCACTCCCATTAGCTATTGTTACTGCAGCGACACTGTAGCTTTGGGGGGACAAAAAGCTAGTGAACCAGGGTCTATCTAATTCTTCTTGTTCTATCTGTGCTTCGGGATTATCGCTATCCTCCTGGTTTAACCAGCGAGTGATACCAATCACAATAGGAGCAACTCCTAGCAATCCAATCCAAGACTGCGGTAGGATGAGACTGCCCAAGAAACTAGGCAGGCTAGCAATAACCAGGACACTGAAACCAAGGTATTGACCCGTAACGATGTGACGACGACGGAAGATTGCATTGACCTGAGAGAAAAACAAAGACAGAATCACAATGTCGTCAAGATTGGTAGCAGCGAAGGCAGACAGTCCAGTGGGAATTGCGGTATATAAGCTCATTTGGTGTTTATCCTTAATTCTTGTGTTCGCGTTGTCTGAGGTAACCTTACCTTTCCTCATCAAGCGATGAAGAAATCACCACTGGGCAAGGAGTTGCAAATGTGTCGTGAATTTCATCGATACCCTTCTGCATTGAGCGAATGATTGCTGGAGAACGGCGTCTTTGCATGAAGAACCAGCCACAAGTCACCAGCAGATAGATCAAGAAGTAGTGGGAGCGATGACGGCAAACGATTGTGCCAGTACTTCTCCAAATGATAGACAGTTCGGCTTTAACCTGTGAGCACTCTTTTTGTGTCGAGTTTGGTCAGTAATGGTCATGTGAGCAAATTTCCAACAGTGTAGATGTCTTCGTAAAACTGGTAAACTTTAGCCTTAACAAGGTTCCTCTGCTGTGGCACAGTCTCACTTTATTGCTCCGTATCAGTAAAAGCAAATATTCTTTTTTGTCAAAGTCATAGATTGAATTTATTAATTTTTCTATTCTTTTTTTGATCAAAACTAGGGCAGATAATTTAATAAATTTAATAATTTTTTTATAGATAGGACAAGTATTATCCCTTTTGTCCTATATTAAATAAAAAGGCATAGAAAAAGCCGATGCCAATTACAAAGCCAAGCTCCACCTCAGATTTAGTCCGTGAACTGCGCCAACACCTCAATCTTTCTCAAGAACGGTTTGCTGCACAATTAGGTGTTTCATTCAAAACCGTGAATCGTTGGGAGAACGGACATAGTACGCCGTCCCCAATGGCACTTAAGTTGATTAAAGACCAGCTGGTGCGGATGGGTGTGTCGGGAAAAGCATTATTGAATCAGTATTTCCCAGAGATGGAGCTTGGCGATGACCTGTGAAAAGCAAAAGCAGATTAATCTAGAAGACATTCTGATTACGGAAGAACTGTCTCGTCGCTTGCCCAAAACAATTGACTTGCAAGCCGAGAACCAAGCCCTGCATACTCTGGCTCGGCAACTAGCTCAATCGCCGCAAATTATGCTCAAAACCCTTGTTGGTGTAGCGAGGGATCTTTGTCAAGCGGGAACTGCTGGGGTCAGCTTACTAGATCTCACCCCCACAGGAGAGTCAATTTTCCATTGGGTAGCACTGGCTGGAGAGTTTGAGGAATATGAGCAGGGGACATGCCCAGGCGATTTTAGCCCTTGTGGGGTGTGTCTAGAACGGCGATCGCCCCAGCTTTTTTTGTACCCCGAACGGTATTTTACTTATTTACAACAAGCGAAACCCGCGATTATTGAAAGTTTAGTCATTCCTTTAGTCATTGATGAGCAACCGCTAGGCACGATTTGGATCGTGTCTCACGATGAGCAACGGCACTTCGATAGCGAAGATGTGCGGCTGATGACGAGTTTGGCAAACATTACTGCTGCTGCTTTAGGTAGCAGTCGCGCCTGTCAAACGGCTATTGATGCTCAACAGGCACTGCACGAGAGCCAAGCCCACATGCAGAGCCTGCTCACAAATATACCAGGGATGGTTTATCGCTATATTTCCGGAGCCGATGGTTCAGATCGCTTTACCTTTGTTAATTCGGGTTGCTGTGACTTGTTTGAAGTAGAGCCATCAGCGGCGTTAGAAGACGCTGGTTTAATTTGGAACCAGATTCATCCTAACGATCGCTCCTCATTTCAAGCGTCGGTTATTACAGCCGTTGAGAACTTTCTTGCTTGGGACTGGCAAGGCAGAATTATTACGCCTAGTGGCAAACTCAAGTGGATTCAAGGCAGGTCGAGTGGGTTACGAACCGCAGACGGAGATGTTTGGGACGGCTGGCTGATAAATATTACAGATCGCAAACAAATCGAACAAGCCCTGCGAGAAAGTGAGGAGCTAAAGCAACGTGTTCTCGATAGCAGTAAAGACTGCATCAAAGTTTTAACTTTAAACAGCGAAATCCTCTACATTAGTAAAAATGGGCTGTGCCTCTTAGAAATCGACGATCCTGCATCTGTCCTCAATGCTGACTGGGCTAGTTTTTGGCAGGGCGAAGATTATGAAAATGCTCAAGCCGCGCTCGCCGCTGCTAGAATAGGGAATATTGGTCGATTTCAAGGGTATTGTCTCACTCTAAAGGGTCAGCCGAAATGGTGGGATGTTATCGTCACACCGATTTTAGATGCGTCCGGACAAGTTGTCCAAATCTTATGCATTTCACGGGATATTACCACAGCAAAGCGAATTGAAGCTGATCGCCAACAAGCTGAAATGGCGCTGCGAGAAGCACACGTGCAATTAGAATCTGCTTTGGCGGCTGGATCAGTTTACACCTGGCGCTGGAACATTCCCACTGATCGCGTCATTGTTAATACTGCGTTTGCTCACTTGTTTGCCGTAGATCCGGCGATCGCGACCACAGAAGGATTGCCCATCGAGCTGTTTATCGATGCCATCCACGAAGAAGACCGCGATAGCGTTTCGGCCGCAATTAATCAAGCGATGTCATCGGGTAAGGGCTATGCCGCCCAATACCGCGTTCGGACTGTCAGTGGCGGGGAGCGATGGCTGTCGGCATGCGGGCGAGTCGAGTATGATGCGGCTGGCAACCCCGTTTCTTTTCCTGGCGCACTAGTTGATATTACCTATCTAAAACTTGCCGAAGATGCCTTGCGCGGTTCGGAAGAACGCTATCGAACGCTGTTTGAGTCCATTGATGATGGCTTCTGCATCATCGAAATGCTGTTTGATGAAAACAATACGCCGATTGATTACCGCTTTTTGCAAACCAATCCGGCATTCGAGAAACAAACGGGACTCATACAAGCTGTTGGCAAAACGGCGCGTCAGCTCATTCCAAATCTTGAAGCTCACTGGTATGAGATTTACGGCAAAGTCGCACTGAGTGGCGAATCAATTCGCTTCGAGAATGGTTCTGAAGTGATGAACCGTTGGTTTGAGGTGTATGCCTGCCGTGTTGGACAGCCAAACAGCTGCAAAGTTGCCATTCTGTTCAAGGATATCACCGAGCGCAAGCGCATCGAAGCCGAACGAGAACAAATCCTGCAACGAGAACAAGCCGCCCGCGAAGCCGCTGAACGCGCAAATCAAATTAAAGATGAATTTTTAGCGGTACTGTCTCACGAGTTGCGATCGCCCCTCAACCCAATCTTAGGCTGGTCGAGTATGCTTCGCAACGGTAAATTAAATGCCGCAAAAACAGCTTATGCTTTGGAAACAATCGAACGCAACGCTAAGCTACAGGTACAACTGATTGAGGATTTGTTAGATGTCTCTCGCATATTGCGTGGCAAACTCAGTCTCAACATGGCTAGAGTTAACCTGGCATCAACAATCGAAGCTGCAATGGAAACCGTACAGTTAGCAGCTCAAGCTAAATCGATTCGAGTTGAAACGGTGTTTGAAAAAGAGGTGGGGCAAATCCTTGGGGATTCTGCTCGCTTACAGCAAATCATCTGGAACTTACTTTCTAACGCTGTTAAGTTTACACCCTCTGGTGGAAGCGTGGAAATTCAACTCAACAGCATGGGATCGCAAGCTCAAATTCAAGTTAAGGATACAGGCAAAGGTATTACTCCAGACTTCCTTCCCCATGTCTTTGAATACTTCCGCCAAGCCGATAGCACAACAACTCGAACATTTGGCGGATTAGGGTTAGGGTTGGCGATCGTTCGTCACTTGGTGGAACTGCACGGGGGAACCGTTCACGCAGACAGCCCAGGAGTAGGACAGGGGGCTACATTCACCGTCAGGCTGCCGGTTTTAAACGATCAAGGCTTCGGACATTTGGATGAATCAACTTCTTCATTTCTCATCGGGAATTCCTCATCGCTCCCCCTTGCAGATCTGCGAGTTTTGCTAGTCGATGACGATACAGACACACGAGATTTGATTACTTTTATACTAGAGCAAAGTGGTGCCCTGGTTACGTCAGCAACTTCCGCAATAGAAGCTTTGGAAACTTTTAAGCAAACAAACTTTGATGTATTGATCTCAGACATTGGAATGCCTGAGATGGACGGCTATATGCTAATGCGACAAATTCGGGCAATCACATCCAAACAAGGCAGAGATGTTTTAGCTTTAGCCCTGACTGCTTATGCCGGAGAAATTAATCAACAGCAAGCGATCAGAGCAGGATTTCAAAGACATATTAGCAAACCAGTTGAGCCAGAGGATTTGGTAAAGCTTATTGTTGATCTGATTAAAGCGAGCAAATAAGATCTACCAAGTTTTTATCATACATTTATTTTGTAGATGTCTAGTTAACAAATGATCATTATCTTGGCTGTTCTTTTCTTAGGATAATACTTATGGTAATGTTTATTATGCAAGTCTTTATCAGCTTTTTCACAACTCAGTATTGAAACAAAATAAAGCTGTCATGTGACTTGTTATACGAAAGCAGCTCATTTTTTTGAGTAGTATTTATCCACACAAGTGAAAGGCAAACATGTCAGAAAAATTTTATTTTTAAATACGGTAGTTGCCTCTAATTACCGTACAATACTAGGAAGTCATCAACCATAGTGGTCAGACTCAACACCCAAAAAGCCTTAAGGTTCAAAATGACGCTTGAGCAGTTGCGAATTTTTTTGGCAGTTGCGGAACTGATGCACTTTACCCGTGCTGCAGAAACGCTTTATATCACTCAACCAGCTGTTAGTGCAGCAATTCAAAGTTTGGAAGCAGAATATGGAGTCAGACTATTCCATAGGATTGGTCGCCATATCGAAATTACTGATGCGGGTAAATTACTCCAAATGGAGGCGCAGAAAGTTCTTGACCAAGTTTCTTTAACTGAGCGAGGCTTGAAAGAACTGAACAATTTGCAACGCGGTGAATTAAAGCTGGGATCAAGTCTCACCATTGGTAACTACTGGTTACCAGAGAAAATTAGCCAGTTCAAACGCCAATATCCTGGTATTCATATCGATTGTACGCTGGGTAATGCAGAAGAAATTTGCGAAGGGACTGCTACAGGACTTTTTGATTTTGGTTTAGTAACAGGAGACGTTAAACCCTCACTGAAGAACTATTTGGAGCAGGAAGTTGTGGGGAGCGATCCCCTGCAAATTGTGGTTGGCACATCTCACCCCTGGTTTAAGCGGACAGAAATTTGCCCAGCAGAACTGCTAGCAACCAGTTGGGTGATGCGAGAGCCAGGTTCGGGAGCACAGCAAATGTTTGAGCAAGCTTTACAAAATTGGGGAATTGAACTGACTCAGTTGGATATTGTTCTCGTCTTGAGCAGTAGCGAGATGGTGAAAGCAGTGGTTGAAAGCGGTGTTGGTGCTGCCGCCATTCCAGAATTGATGGTCAAAAAAGAAATACAGCTATCTACACTTCACGCCGTTCGTGTGGTAGATAGAAACTCTGGCACCGAGCTAGACATTGTTCAACCTGTTTGGAAGCTCAAACACAAACAACGTTTTCAAACCCGAGTTGCGATCGCCTTTGAACAGATTTTGAGCGCTGTGCAAAGTCCAGAGTCAAAAAGCATGCCCTTGAGCGAAGCGAAGGGTCAAAACTCAAAAGTTTTGGAGTCGGAACTCAACTAAATCTATTTTTGGAATGCTTTGGACAAAATATCCGCTGGAGGAAAATAAGTACTTATACTTATTAATCACTTTTTTTTATTAAAGTGACAAAGAAAAATATTTGATTTTATTAGTGGTCTTCTTTATAGTTGTCGTAAACCTACCAGCATATAGATTATCGAGATATTGCCTGTGTGGTTCTAATTTTAATGGTTAGGCTGACACTCAGCTTGCTCACAGGTAATAACTAAATGGGTCTATATATTCTCGTCTATGGAACTCTCTAATAAAACTGAGTACGCGGTTCTTTCCCTGATAGCGCTAGCAGCCTGTTATTCTAGCGGTGAATCATTACAAATCCGGGAAATAGCAGCGCGACAAAACATACCAAACCGCTATTTGGAAGAACTTCTGGCGACATTAAGGCGTGGAGGTTTAATTAAGAGCATACGCGGCGTCAAAGGTGGCTATGTTCTGGCACGAGAACCCCAAAAGATTACAGTTCTAGATGCTTTCCGTTGTATGGAACAAGCAGACGCAGATGTGCCCAAGCAGAATTCCACCCCCACATCAGCAGAAACTGAAGTTATTCAAGAGGTTTGGCAAGAAGGGTGTGAGGCAGCTTACTCTGTTCTACAGAAGTATACCATCCATGACATTTGTGAGCAACGAGCGAAAGGACGACAGATGGAATCTATGTACTACATCTAGCCTTGCGTTGGATTCGCGGAAAATCTTGATTTGTTGGGGAGCCAGTGCGAATGACGGCTTTCCCGACAGAGGCATCTGGCGTTGGGCACTGCTTAGCTTCCCATATTATTGGCGTGGCGTGAGTAGCAGAGTGCCCACCCAACGACGTTGGAGGAGCATAAAATTTTGCACGCCCTCCGGGAAGCCTTATACCGCTTTTTGGAGCAGCAGAAAAGCTTAAAATCAGTGTCAGTGATAATGATAAGAATAGAAAAATAGAATGATTTTGATGATTTAAATAACTAATATTTAGCTTTAAAGATTGACATTTTACAACTAGAGTGGTTTCCAAGCAGAATGAGAGTTAAGAACACTCACGCCAGAAGATTGTTGGAGGCACAAGCGTATGGTTGCACTCACTGCTCGTTCTGAAAATACTCAATCCCACGATCGCTTGACTATGCAAATAGTCGATCTTGGGGATGAAACGATCGCTATTCGTTCTCTGGATTGGGATCGCGATCGCTTCGACATCGAGTTTGGATTGAACAATGGTACAACCTATAATTCGTTTTTGATTCAAAGTGAGAAGACAGCTCTAATTGACACCTCTCACCGCAAGTTTCAGCAGTTGTATTTAGATGTCTTGAAGGGATTGATTGACTTCTCAACGCTGGATTATTTAATTATTAGTCATACTGAACCGGATCACAGTGGACTTGTTAAAGAGGTGTTGCAGTTAGCTCCTCAGGTAACAGTAGTAGGAGCAAAAGTTGCCATCCAGTTCCTGGAAAATATGATACATCAGCCATTTCAATCGCTGATAGTTAAGAATGGCGACCGCCTCGATTTAGGCAACGGACATGAGTTAGAATTCGTGAGTGCCCCCAATCTCCACTGGCCTGATACTATTTTTACCTACGATGCTAAAACCCGCATCCTCTTCACTTGCGATGCTTTTGGGATGCACTACTGCGACGATCACACCTTTGATGAAGATCCAGAATTAATCGAAGCCGATTTTAAATATTACTATGAGTGCCTGATGGCTCCAAATGCCCGTTCCGTGCTGTCTGCTATCAAGCGGATGGAAAAATTAGATATCGGCACAATCGCCACAGGGCACGGACCTTTATTACAACATCATTTGTCAGACTGGGTGAGTTGCTATCAGAAATGGAGTCAAGAACAGGCAAAAACAGATACCCTCGTTGCCCTGTTCTACTGTGAAGATTACGGCTTTTGTGACCAATTGGCAAGAGCGATCGCTCATGGCGCCCAGAGAAATGGGGTAGCGGTAGAACTGGTAGATTTAAATACTGCTGAACCTCATGAAGTCCGGGAATTCGTCAACCAAGCCACGGGTTTGGTGATTGGTATGCCATCCCAATCGAATCAAAATGCCCATGCAGCTTTAAGTACCATTCTCGCAGCTGCACACCGTAAGCAAGCAGTCGGACTGTTTGAAAGTGGTGGTAGGGAAGATGAACCAATTTATCCGTTGCGTAATAAGTTTCAAGAAATCGGTCTAACCGAAGCTTTTCCACCCATTTTGGTGAAAGAACCACCAACGCACATCACCGAACAAATGTGTGATGAAGCGGGGACTGATATTGGACAGTGGTTGACTCGCGATCGCACGATCAAACAAATCAAAGCCATAGATAATGATTTAGAACGAGCATTGGGACGCTTAAGCAGTGGACTCTATATTATTACCGCCCAGAAAACAGATGTCACCAGTGCCATGTTAGCTTCTTGGGTGATGCAAGCGAGCATGAATCCTTTGGGAGTTGCGATTGCAGTTGCCAAGGATCGGGCAATTGAATCATTACTCCACGTAGGCGATCGCTTTGTTCTCAACGTCTTAGAGGAAGACAACTACCAAACCTTAATGAAACACTTCCTCAAGCGTTTCCCTCCCGGTGCAGATCGATTTGCAAACATCAAAACCTACCCCGCCAGCAATAACTGTCCCATTTTGGCAGATGCACTGGCATATATGGAATGTGAAGTCACGACGCGAATCGAGTGCAGCGATCACTGGATTATTTACAGCAGCGTCCAAACTGGCAGAGTCGCCAAACTAGATGCCTTCAGCGCCGTCCACCATCGCAAGGTTGGCAACCACTATTAACTGCAAACTACCTTCCTCCCTCACTCCCCTACGATGTACATACATCTCGCTTTTCACCTCACCCTCGCTTTTAGCTGCGCTAAAATCTTTCCCTCTCCGGAGTTCGGAGAGGGATGCCCGACAGGGCAGGGTGAGGTTTTGCGGGGATAAGCGGGTAATTCAAGGACTTGTGTGTACACCGTAGCCCTCACTCCCTTTCTCCCTCTTTCCCTCTCATAGGAGTTTTTAGACAATGCAATTACTCAAAAACATACCAGTCAAACCTGTGAAGCGGGAAAGCTGGTTAAATCTCGGTCGAATTGTGCAAGCACTGGAATTGGTTCAGGACTTGATTGTGATTTCGCTGTGCATCGGGCTATTTAGCTTTATGGTGCTACAAATCCGCGCCATGTTCCTCTCTCTCATCCCCCCGATTCAGTTCCACAGCGTCACAGCAGATATCCTGTCGTTGCTGATTTTAGTAGAGTTATTTCGTTTGTTGATCATTTACCTGCAAGAGCAACGAGTTTCTATTGGAGTCGCCGTAGAAGTGTCAATTGTTTCTGTGTTGCGAGAAATGATTGTACGAGGTGTATTAGAAACGTCATTTATGCAAGTCTTAGCCGCCTGTGCTTTCTTAGTGGTGTTAGGGGTGTTACTGGTTGTGAGAGTTTGGCTACCTCCAACCTTTGAAGGTATCGATCCAGAACACCAAGTCTCAAAGCGATACAAAAACCGCCTCGCCCAAGAAGAAATACCTGAATCTCAGACTCATGTTGAGTTCTGAAAATTTATCCTGTGATCCAACCATCAACAACCAACCCATTACTATACTAATGCAAACTCTAGCCCCCACAACCAGCCGCCCTCGTGACGTTCAAGTTGCTGAAATTACGACTCATACTTTGGTTTTGCGATCGCGCACTTGGGAACGCCTCAAGTTTGAAGTTGAATACGCCCGCCAAAAAGGAACAACAGCGAATTCCTATCTTATCCAAGCTGATCGGACTGCTTTAATTGACCCTCCGGGCGAGTCTTTTACCCAGATTTTCTTACAAGAACTTAACAAACACGCTCTATTGACCCAATTAGATTACATAATCCTCAATCACGTCAATCCTAACCGGATGGCTACCCTCAAAGTCCTCCTCGAACAAGCACCCCAAGTTAAGATTGTCTGTTCTAAACCAAGTGCAAATGTTCTAAAAACGATTTTCCCTGAGTGGGAGTCGAAAATTCACCTGGTTCGTTCCGAAGACACTCTAGATTTGGGACAAGAACATCAACTGCAATTCGTGACTGTACCGACTCCCCGTTGGGCGGATGGAATGTGTACTTACGATTATGCGACCCGTATTCTCTACACTGACAAATTTTTTGGGGTTCATGTTTGTAGCGATGTTGTTTTTGATGAGGATTGGAAGCAACTGGATGCGGATCGCCACTACTATTTTGACTGTCTGCACGCCACCCAGGCAAAACAAGTGGAAGCAGCCTTAGAGAAATTAGCACCCTTAAAAGCCAAATTTTATGCACCTGGTCATGGTCCGATTGTCCGTTACAGCCTCAGTCGCTTTACCTACGATTACCGTCAATGGTGCCAGGAACAGAAAACCCAGGAATTGCGAGTTGCCTTGCTTTATGCCTCAGCTTATGGTAACACAGCGACTTTAGCACAGGCGATCGCTCAAGGGTTAATTCAAAATGGGATTGCAGTCGAATCTATTAACTGCGAACTAGCAGAACCCAGCGAAATTACCCGTGCAGTGGAAGCTTGCAATGGCTTCATTATCGGTTCTCCTACATTAGGAGGTCATGCACCCACTCAAGTTCAAACTGCCTTGGGAATTATTCTATCAGCAGCGACGAAAACTAAACTAGCAGGAGTTTTTGGTTCCTACGGCTGGAGTGGTGAAGCCACCGATTTGATTGAAAACAAATTGTTGGATGCCAATTTTCGTTTAGGGTTTGAAACTATCCGCGTTCGCTTCAGTCCCACTGAGTCCACTTTGCAGCAGTGTCAGGATGCGGGGGCAGAATTTGCCCAAGTCTTGAAAAAGAAAAAGAAGCTGCGTACACCTCGCCAAGCTTTGACAGAAGCCCAAATTGACCGAACACAACAAGCCGTTGGGCGCATCATCGGTTCTCTGTGCGTCCTCAGTTCTCGACGCGGTGACAGCCATAGTGGTATCCTCACCTCTTGGGTTTCTCAAGCTACCTTTAATCCTCCTGGTTTGATGATTGCGATCGCTCAAGATCAAAATGCCGATGCGATTATTCATCCTGGTGATCAATTTGTCCTCAACATTCTTAAGGAAGGACGCAACCTGCGGCGATACTTTTCTTATCGCAGTACTCCAGGAGACAATCCCTTTGCTGAGTTGGCGACTCAAAGTGCTAACAACGGTTGCTTAATTCTCAGTGATGCCCTCACCTATCTGGAATGTACCGTCCAACAGCGGATGGAATGTGGCGATCGCTGGTTAATCTACGCAACTGTAGACGAGGGCAAAGTTTTAGAATCGATAGGCGTGAGTGCGATCGAGCACCGCAAATCAGGTAGCTATTAAGTAGATGGGCGTAAATAAACAGAACTATATTGCAATGGGGAAAGGGGGAAAACCTTTTCCCTTACAAAAGGTTACATACTTCGGGAAAATTAGTACCAACCTACTTAGACCTGTTGCAAAAGTACCAATTGCTATGACTTGGGTCAAAGTTAAAGACGTAGCGACATAACGTACCATTTGACTTTTTGGCTCTATTGTTGATTTTTGCTAGGTCATTTCTTGCATATGCGACTCTTCGTCGGTCGGGGAGCGCTTTGCCATGCTGTACTAGCAAAATATTCTCTGTCAGTTTTTGCAACACAACGTTTACCCTGACCAGAATACTAGCAATTTTTTCTATTTCTATCCCAAAGGTGCATAAGGTGATCGGTGCTGACATTTATATAAGAATGTAGAACAAAAGCTAATTCATGTTTAACTTCTGTTCTGCAAATCAACTAAGGATTCACGCAGACAATCAAATTTTTGTCAATGCGTCAGTCCAAGTTACAGCTTCAATAGTATTTGACACTAAACCAACACAAGGAGAGAAAATCGCATGAACAGCGATAATCAGTTTGTCCAGTTTGTCCAACAAGTCTCTCAATCCCAAGAGCTACAACAGCAAATCCAGCAGGGAGTTCAAGGGGAGCGGGAAGGCTTTCAAGCAGCTGGGGAGAGCTTTTTGAATAAGGTAGTGGAGTTAGGTAAAGCAAACGGCTACAATTTCACCACAAATGAAGTTCAACAGTGGTGGCTCAGTCGTCTCGAAAGCACCGGGGAAAGCGAGTTGTCCGACGAACAATTGGAGGCCGTTGCAGGTGCGAGCAAGACACAACAAAGGTGTGGTATTCCTACGGGCGGTCGTATGGTCGCCTGCCCCCCTAGTCTTTGACACTAAACCAACACAAGGAGAGAAAATCACATGAACAGCGATAATCAGTTTGTCCAGTTTGTCCAACAAGTTTCTCAATCCCAAGAGCTACAACAGCAAATCCAGCAGGGAGTTCAAGGGGAGCGGGAAGGCTTTCAAGCAGCTGGGGAGAGCTTTTTGAATAAGGTAGTGGAGTTAGGTAAAGCAAACGGCTACAATTTCACCACAAATGAAGTTCAACAGTGGTGGCTCAGTCGTCTCGAAAGCACCGGGGAAAGCGAGTTGTCCGACGAACAATTGGAGGCCGTTGCAGGTGCGAGCAAGACACAAGGGTGTGGTGTAACGCGGCCCCTCGCCTGTCGTACGGCAAGTCGTATGGTCTGTTGATCTGTCCATAGGCGCAGCAGTACGCCAACATACCCGATTGTTTTCTACATAATATTGATATATCAATGTTTGGCGCAGAATATCCACAACTGGTATTTGCCGCAACCATTGAGGTATCGTTTCATCGTCGTAGAAAACGTTCAATATCAGTAGCCAACCACAATTTTGAGACGCTTAATTAAGTTGGAGGAGGTTTTAGTTCATGACTGTTTGATGTTGCTTAAGCAACCCGAACTTCTTCGTGGACTTACTTACTTTCAATTGTCAAGCATGTTGTGACTTTTACGAAAAAATGGCCACAATTGTGAATCAGAAAATGATCACATACATTGTGGCATATCTTGGCTTTTTTAGTCATTTTATCGTCAAAGTCACACATTTTCTTTAAGCGGAAGAAAGAAACAAACAGGAAAACAAAAATGATGGTAACGGAATTTGATCTAGCAAATATTGTCGCTTGTGCCAGTTCTCTTTCAGAACGCCTTAGCAAGAGTTTACTTAATGTTGACACTACTCAAGTCAATGAACAAAAGGAAAGCTCGGAGCGCCTAGACCACTGGTGTCAGGTGGTGGCACAAGGAAACTGGGAAAAATTTCAGAAGCGATTGTACTGGGATGGGTTGGATCTGGATACAGTACGTTTAGCTATGAGCTTGCCGCCTTCTGCTGAGAATCAAATCTTATCCAATTGGGCAGTAACCTTACAGGAAATTATCCAAACGGCTTCGGAATGGAAATTCAAAACTGAAAAATTTCAATCCCTCATTCCCATTGACTCTGAAAAGCCACTACCGTTTGAAGACCTGCTACTACCTGCAATATATGTAGCACGGAAAAAATTACTAACTTGTCTAAGTTCTGGATCGTTATCTGTTAGCTATTTACCCTTAGAAATACTTGAAGCAAAAGCTTACCTAAAACTGGAACACAGCTTACTATCTGAACTAGTGAATCTGTGCAAGAAAACACTGGAATTGGAATTTTCTCGTTTTCGTCCCTCTCAGTACAGTTTTCTCAATCTTCTAGTAACAGATATAAAACTTACACTCCACAAAACTCATTACGAGACTTTCGTGCAGAAACTTTTGCAGGATGGACTGTTGACTTTTTTCCAGAAATATCCAGTGCTGGCAAAATTGATAGCAACTCAAATTGATTTCTGGGTAGAAGCGACAATAGAGTTTTTGCAATACTTAAAAGCGGATTTAGCTGAAATTCAGCAAATATTTCAACCAGAGGGAGGAAGTTCGGTTTTAGGAAAAGTTATTGCAATTACGCCGAATCTATCCGATCCTCATAAGCGAGGACGTTGTGTAATTGCTCTTACCTTTGAGTCGGGACTGAAGCTCGTCTACAAACCCAAGGACTTAGGCTTAGAAGTTGCCTACAATCAGTTTTTAGACTGGTGCAATCAGCACTTTGCTTTTTCTCAAGAGTCTTGCCAAAACCTCATTCAAAATTCCCATCCACTTTTCAAAACCTTCAAGGTACTCAACCGCCAAACCTATGGCTTTTCAGAATACGTAGAGCAGTTGCCTTGTGAGGATATAGCAGCGGCGCAGCGCTTCTATCAGCGCTCCGGGATGCTATTGTGCCTGCTGTATGTTCTAGGCGGGACTGACTGTCACTCCGAGAATTTAATCGCCAACGGCGAACACCCAGTGCTAGTTGATATGGAAACACTGATGCATCATGAATCAACAGAGATGGAAGACGCCCTCGAACAACAGCAAGAGGTGGTCGTCAAGCGAGCTTTTTGGGATTCAGTCCTTAGGACTGGACTCTTACCTCGCTGGGATTTTAACAAGGATAACCGCATCGCCTACGATATCAGCGGTTTGGGTAGTGCTGGCGCAGATTCAATATCCCCTTGGACTGTACGGCAATGCAAGTATGTCAATACAGATTATATGCAATGGGTTCATGAAACTGTTGCTATGCAGCCAGACAAAAATTCGCCGATTTTGAATGGGCTTCCCCTGTCGCCGAATGATTATCTTGAGGAGTTGGTTGACGGTTTTGAGCAGATGTATCGCTTTCTGCTCGGATATCGGCAGGCACTATTAGTAGACGCACCCTCCCTTAACCTCCCCGATCTTGAAGAGGTTGGCAAAACCCGAAATCAGTCAAATCCCTTGGCAGCGCTGCAAGCTCAGCAAGTGCGGTTTGTTTTCCGTGATACCAAAGTTTATAGCGTCATTTTACAAAAAACCCTGGCTCCTGAATTTCTCCAGAATGGGGTTGAGCGGAGTATTCAACTGGATATCTTAGCTCGTGCTTTTCTCATAACTGTAAATAAGCCACAAGCTTGGCCGATTTTACACTCAGAACTGAGGGCGATGGAGCAGTTAGATGTTCCCTATTTTGGGGCTTCCTCCGATAGTGATGCCCTCACCGTTGGACTAGAGCAACCGATTGAGGGGTATTTTACAGCACCCAGCTACTGCCAAGTCATCTCCAGGCTAAAAAAACTTGATGAAACTGACTTAGCTCGGCAAGTGGCTATTATCCAGGCAAGTTTTTACGCCAGAGTGGCGCGAACGCATGAAACTGAGCAGGTTGGTGCACTCTCAGCTTCAAAAGCTGCCGATTATTCAACAAAAACTTCTTTAACCCGTGAAAAGTTGTTCGCGTCTGCAAGTGCTCTTGCAGAAAAAATTAGCTCCCAAGCCATCCGGGAAGCAGATGGCAGTGTCTACTGGATTGGTTTAGGCTATATTCCCAAAGCCGAGCGATTGCAACTTCAAACTCTGGAAGAAAATCTCTATGATGGCAACTGCGGTATCGCCCTGTTTTTGGCGACTTTGGATCATCTCAACGACAGTTGCCAGTTTCGCGAGCTTGCTTTAGGCGCTCTACAATCCATACGAAAAGTTTTGCAGACAGCCGACGCCCAGTTAACTCAAAGACTGGCTAAAAAAATTGGTATTGGTGGCGCTACAGGCCTTGGTTCGATCATTTATTCTTTAGTTACAATCAGCCACTTTCTTCAAGAACCAGCGCTCAAAGAAGATGCTCTGCGAGTTGCTGATTTAATTACGCCCGAACTCATTGCCATTGACCAAGAGTTGGACGCGCTTAGCGGATCTGCGGGTGCAATTTTAGGGCTTCTATCACTTTATCACCAGACAGCCCAGCAGGCAGTTTTAGATAAAGCGATCGCCTGCGGCCAACATTTGCTAGCACATCGTATTAGCATTGATGGTTCCCCTAGAGCTTGGAAAAATTTTGAACATATACCATTAACAGGTTTCTCCCACGGAGCTGCTGGCATTGCCTATGCTCTATTGCGGCTTTATTCAGTGACACGCGAGCCTGCCTATAAAGAGGCAGCCCTTGAGGGCATCAGCTACGAACGCAGCGTATTCTCGACCTCAGCCGGTAACTGGCCCGACTTCCGTTCCTTTGCTAACCAAAACCAAAACGGTCTACCTACGTTTAACGTCAGTTGGTGTCATGGCGCTGCTGGAATTGGCTTGGGACGGTTGGGTAGTTTGTCGATTTTAGAGATGGATGAAATTTATCAAGATGTGGAAGTGGCGCTACAGACTACTCAAAAGTATAGTTTACAAGGGATAGATCATCTCTGCTGCGGCAATTTTGGTCGCATTGAGGTACTCCTACTAGCAGCCCAAAAACTATCCCGTCCAGAGTTACAAGAAATGGCTCTACAAAGAGCGGCTTGGGTAGTAGCCAGAGCAGAACACAGAGGCGGGTATCAACTATTTCCTAACTTGCCCAGTCATATTTTTAGCCCAAGTTTCTTCACTGGAACTGCTGGGATTGGTTATGGGCTGCTGCGATTAGCGTACCCAGAAGTACTGCCTTCGGTACTGTTATGGGAATAATTCCTTTATTACAGTTATGCAAATGTTTTTTGATACAAGTGAGTTTGAATTTACAGCAACTTTAGAAGCGAATTGGTTACTAATCCGCCAGGAATTAGAGCAGCTTCAACAATGTCATTTTGTTCCCTGGCCTGAAAAATTTCTTTACGAAAACACCTGGGAAGTTTTTGGTCTGTATCATTTTGGCACAAAACTCAAGGATAACTGTCGATTATGTCCAAATACAACAAGGTTAGTCGAAATGATACCAGGATTAACTACAGCAGGGTTTTCTTCCCTAGCACCAGGAACTCATATCAAACCTCATGTTGGTTACTCGAAGAGTGTGCTGCGTTGTCATCTGGGTTTAATTGTCCCAGACAAGTGTATGCTCCGCGTAGGAAATCAAACTAGGAACTGGCAAGAGGGCAAGTGTTTAATTTTTGACGATACGATAGAACATGAAGCTTGGAATTGTAGCGAGAAAATTAGAACTATTTTACTCATTGATGTAAAAAAGCCAAAGGCGATGTTGAATCGTCAATTTCAACAGAGTTTTTCGGTTGAGCTAGCTAGATTTATTCGCGATTTAACTAATTTTAGTGTGGAAGTATTCTAGGACAATTAGCACTTTGTATATGTATACGTTGACTTGCATCGATAGTCCTTTTACAGGGCTGATTTATCAAGCATTTACCTTTCCGCGATTTCGTCCTCGGTTACAAGCCTTGAAACCAGAAGGCTTGACAATAGCGATCGCAGCTTCTGACTCGAATCAGCCGATTGGTTTAGCACTAGCTGAGATTGAACCCGATGGTAAATCGGCAGAGGTGCTTTCTATTTTTGTGGAACCAGATCATCGTCGTCAGGGAATTGGCCTAGCTCTTTTAACCCGTTTGGAACAAGAGTTATTTTCGCGAGGTTGCATAAGTGCCGAGTTGGTTTACACTACTGGTCAACCAACCACGCCAGCCTTGGAACGTCTGCTGCAAAAGTGTAATTGGGCATCACCCCAGGCCCGGATGCTAGTGTGCAAAGCTAGCTTTCCGTTCATGAAGGCTCCCTGGCTGCGAAAAGTAACACTTCCAAGTTCTTACACAATCTTTCCTTGGGCAGAAATAACTCAGGATGAACGCATTGCCATTCAGCAACAGCAGGAAGTATCTCCCTGGATACCAAAAGATTTGAATCCTTTTAAATACGAAGAGAACTTTGAGCCTTTAAATAGTTTGGGTTTGCGTTACCAAGGACAGGTTGTTGGCTGGATTATCACTCATCGCCTTGCAACCGACACCATCCGCTATAGCTGCGGTTTCGTTAACCCAGATTTGCAAAAAAGGGGCGTGTATATTTCTCTAATAGCTAACGCTATTCAAATTCAATCCAAAGAAAAGATTATCAAGGGGATTTGGACTGTTCCTCTGGTTTATACCCCGATGGTTCATTTTGTGAAAAAACATATGGCTCCCTACTTGACTTCTCTAGAGGAAACTAGGGGTTCCTTTAAATTATTTAGTGGTAGCTTTCAAGAAACACAGGGAACAGGGAACAGGGAACAGGGAACTCTTAACACTGAAGAAGGAGGATGCTGTTTCTTTCATTCATAACGAGTGGCGCGCCACCCGTGGAGCGCTCACATCTTGCACCAAGAAAAGTTGATTTTTATTAGTCACTCAGTATTAAACCAACAATCCTTTCTTGAGCGAGAAAAGCCAATAAAAATCATGTAGCTTTATCGCAATTTTTTTTAGCTTGTACGGTTTTATACGGATAGGTGCAAGATATGAGGAGGCGCTGACGGTCTTAACAAATAAATATGCAACGCCAGACGCGCATTAGCTTATTTTCTGGTCGTCTTTTACAAGAACTATCAGACATAAACAGCTAAATAAGAGTTTTACTGGATTCAAAGCGCCACTTTTTAAAACAATAAAACCACCCAATCCCATCAAAACAAAAGGCACAAGATAATTACCGTATTGAGTGACAGTTTCAGCTATTCCTTGTTGATTTGTTAATTTGTATGCGGAATAGCACCAAACTCCTATTAACATAAAGAATACGACTAGAATTACCAAAAAACTTCCGAAATCACTACTAGCAAATAATGGTATGTAGACACTAATGTTATCGCTACCATTAGCAATGGTGACAGCAGCAACACTGTAAGTCTGAGGGGAAAGAAAACTAGCAAAAGTCGAATCTTCTGATTGTTCGTTTGCGGTTGCTTCTTCTTCTGAATCTTCTTCTGGGTTCACCAAACTACTAATGCCTATAGCAAGAGGTATTAAACCTAATAATCCAATCCAGTTTGGCGATAAGATGAATCCACCAAAGAAACCGGGGAGACTGGCAATGACAAGTGCTGTAAAACCAAGGTACTGACCAACAATAATATGCCTACGAGTGAAGGTAGAATTAACCTGAGAAAAAAAGAGCAAAAGGATAATAATATCATCAATATTCGTGGCGGTGAAGGCAACTATTCCCGTGCTAATTCCAGAGATTAACCCACTCATATATATGATTTTATTTTTTATATATAATTTATAGGCTTGATAACATCATATTTTCTTCTCAATGACCATAACTCAACTTTGGACGGCTTTCACGGAAGCTGTCATTGCCTTCGTTGCTACCAATATTGATGATATCCTGATCCTGCTGCTATTTTTCTCACAAGTAAATGCCAATTTTCGGCGACGACATATTGTATTTGGTCAGTACCTTGGTTTTACAGCTATCATCATTGCTAGCTTACCAGGATTCTTTGGTGGCTTGTTCATCCCGCGAGAATGGATAGGATTCCTGGGATTACTACCCATAGCAATTGGTTTAAAGCTATTGGTAAATAAAGAACAAGAAACTACAGAAGTTCAAACAGTCACTACTGATTTTCAGCCCTCCTCACATAGTAACCCCATACTGTCTTTTTTCTTGAGTTTTTTACACGCCCAAACTTATCAAGTCGCAGCGGTAACACTTGCTAATGGCGGTGATAATATCAGTATTTACATACCCTTATTTGCTGGTAAGAGCTTTGCTAGTTTGGGAGTAACTTTATGCGTATTTTTTGTCTTGGTAGGCGTTTGGTGTGCTGTTGCTTACCTATTGACTCGTCAAAGAGCGATCGCTAACATTTTAAGCCGCTACGGTAGAGCCGTTGTTCCTTTTGTGTTGATTTGCCTTGGTCTTTTTATCATGTACGAAAGAGGAACATTTAGCTTGATATTACACTCAAACTGGGGCAACTAACTTGTAACTCGCCATAAGCAAGATTGTGTAAATGATAAACCGCAGTGGACGTTGAGGCGCAAGTTGGCAAAGTTTAGCACCAAGCAGTACCCCAGGTACAGAGCCTAACCATATTGGTAAGACCAAACTCCAGTCAACTGTCCCAAGGGTGAGGTGTCCTAAGGAAGTGAACAGTAATAAAATTGCGGCTTGTGAAATATCTGTACCCACTAACTTACGAGTCTCTAGCTGGAAAAAGCCAATCAGCACCAATGCAAACATCGAACCGGAGGAGACACTTGTTAAACCAACCAAACAGCCTAAAACTGCTCCTACGCTCATTGCAGAAACACGACCCAGCTTTGTTTTCAAGTCAAACTTTGGTAGTTCTGGTAATTTAAAATCAGGGAAAAACGACAATAGCAGCAGTTGTGCGAGTGCTGCCAAGGTCACAAATAAAATCATCATTCCAACCAAGTGCAGCAGAATGTCGTCTAAGTTCTGCTCTCCTGTTTGTTTGACCAAATGCAAAATTCCTACCCCAAAAAGCGATCCGGGAACGCTGCCAAATGCTAGCCACTTCACCACTTGCACATCGACGGTTCGTTGCTGCCAGTGCTGATAGCCGCCGACAAATTTCATCAGCGTGGCAGCCACAACATCAGAACTCACAGCAATCGAAGGAGGAACCTGGAAGAAAAAAATGAGCATTGGCGTAATCAGAGATGCTCCGCCAATGCCTGTTAAGCCGACGACAATACCAATAAAGAAGCTCAATAGGGGTAGTAATGAGTAATGCATATTGCTGTTCTAGAAAGGGTTAAAGGTGTTTTATCTCTGACCGGAAGTCAGCTTGGTAGATGCAAACCCCTTTCGCTTGATAAATACAATAATTCTATGTCCTTACCGTACTTTAACTCAAAAAGTGAGCGAACGTCTAGCGTAATCGCACAGACGAACAATATATTATTATTTACACAAATAATAAAAAAGAGCTTGAGTTCTTTTGCGCTGTGTGAACGGGATGTAGTCAAAACTCGTTGGTAGGAGGGAAGAGTTATTTAGTAGCTTTCGCTATATTTCTTGGGTTAGGAACCGTTACTTCAGATTGTCCAATAATTTTCCTAGCTTCTTCTTCAGGATTCGGGGTTGTGCGCCGAAGTAAAGTATATGTAGTGGTAAGGTTGATTCTTTGCCCAATTTGCAGGGTTTTTAGTGGACTAAGAAATTCAAGCTCCACGAAAGCATCTGGAGCTGAATTGGTATAAATTTCAGTACTACTTTCCTGATCGGGATAACTAACCCCAGGTTCTCTGGGTGAGTCAATGCGGACTACAACTTTTTCTCCAATCCATAACAACGTACTCGCATCACAGCCTATCTTGTGGGATTTTTTCGGATCACGTGTCAATGACAGCATCCCGTTTTCCACCTTTAAGTTGGCTGGTAACTCCTCGGATTGTCTGTTATATCCTTGAGGAAAAATCGAAGCTTGGGGTAGGGCAGCGTATACACCCACTGGATGACGCAACTGTGTAATCACCCATACCGCAATCTTTTTTGGCTCACCTTTGACCTTTTCATAACTTGTCGAAATAGTCATCACAGGTTTTTGTGGATGGAGTCGAATCCTGCGGTAAGTCCGAATGCCGTAAAGTGGATCTATGGGAGAAATTAGCGTCACTTCGCTGCCGTCAACCTTTGCCTGAACTGGTATGGAATCAAAACCTGTCGGTGGAGGCCAATCTCGCCCCATGATTTTTGTCCAGTCCGACTGAGGAGCAGGCCAAGTTTTATCACCCCCAAAATTAACCCATTTTTCTGATGCGGGATTGGGGGCTTTGCCAAACATTTTCGGATTTTCCCAGAATGTACCTTCTCCATCTATTAATCGAAACTGCATGACCCGCCCGATTGCTGGTACTATAATTGCTTCTACTTGACCATTACTCAAAACCCAGGAGTCTCGCCAGCCTTGGTAATTAGTCTTTACTACCGTAATTTTTGCATACTGTGATGGAGCTTTTTGGTTCGGGATCTTCGCAGTGACTTGTCCCCAACCCACAATAAAAACCGTTAGTAATAAAGCGAAGCAAAATAGATTCCACGTTTTAGCCTTCATCGTTCATCCTTGGGCGGTTGCACTCCCGCCACTAAGAGACGAATACGATAAACACTCTGACCTGCTGTGATGTAAAGTGTTTTGTAGTCTTTGTTACCCCAAGCTAAATTTGTTACCACCTCTGGCACGAGAATTTTACCCAGAAGCTGACCTGTTGGCGAGAAAACCCACACCCCTTCTGAACCGCTACAGTAGATATTGCCTTGGGCATCTACCTTCATGCCATCGGGTACACCTTTGTCTTTGGGTCCAGTTAACTCTGCAAAAACCCTGGTGTTAGTTAATGTGCCATCTGAATTAACCTCGAAAACACGGATGTGTCCTTTTTCTGAATCACTAACGTAGAGTTTTTTCTCATCAGGAGAGAACGCGAGTCCATTAGGACGCACCATATCTTTGTTGAGCAAAGTCAAGGTTCCATCTGGTTTCAAGCGATAGATACCATAAAAGCCAAGTTCTTCCTTCTCCTTACTAATACCATAGGGCGGGTCAGTGAAGTAAATGCTACCATCTGACTTGACTACAACATCGTTGGGGCTATTGAGACGCTTACCCTGGTAGCGTTCAGCCAAAACGGTTATTTGACCGTTTTTTTCTGTGCGTACAAGCCGGCGGTCATGTTCAGCAGTAATTAAACGTCCTTCCCTATCGAACGTATTGCCGTTGGGATTGCCAGCAGGACGACGATAGATGGATATTTTACTGTCAGTTGTCCACTTATAGATAGTATTAGCGGGAATATCACTGAAGAGTAAAAAGCCAAGCGGATGCCAGACGGGTCCTTCTGTAAACTTTAAACCATCAGCCAACTTTTCTAGCTTGGTGTTGCTGCTCATGATGGTTTGTAAATTAGCGATCGCTTTTCCCTGACTCTGTTGTACGGTCAAAATGCTCACTAATAAACTGTAGGCAGCTATTCGTAAAGAAAATTTTTTCACAATCACCTACCTTAAGCCAACTCAGATCTTGCACCATACTTTTCGTCCGCCAAGAAATAAATTTCTTGGCTCAAAGTCCAAGTCCGTTAAAACGGACTGGGTAAGTTTTTCAGTCCGTTTTAACGGACTTGGGTTATTAGCCTTGAACTTCAGTTCAAGGCGTATCAGCCGGAGGTGCAAGATCTGAGCCAACAAACATTTGATTCGTTTCTTTTGCATAAAAATTTGTTATTTGCTTCTTTGATAGCGGTTTTGATAATGACCAACTCAGTTATCAGTTATCAGTTATCAGTTACCAGTTATCAGGTAGGAAACGGACTCGTCCACCCTTTGTTTACTGTTTACTGTTTACTGTTCACTGTTAAGTGATTATAGTGATCGAACAAGTTTTCTTACTTTACCATCACTCTTAGACGTCACATAGATTTCTCCTGCTTCGTCTATGCCAAACCGGATATCAGAACGTTCACTGCCAGCGATTTTGAGAAAAGAAGTTTCTCGTTTGCCGTCAAAAAGTCTGAGTTCTTTTATCTTTGCCTGTTTACCATTAACGAGTTGATTGACAGGCACATGAAAAAAGCGCCCATCATTGCCAAAGTCCCCAAAAATATATTGACCTACCAATTCTGGAATCGCTTTGCCCCTGTAAACATAACCCCCGGCGATCGCCACCGCATAATAGCCTGACCAATTAGGTGGTTTGTCATGCTCATATTGAGCAACAGGATATGTGTAACCATAATCAGCATCATTTTTAGGTAATGGAAACAGGACATTCTCATTTTTTTCATCAATAACCCAAGTTCCTTCACGGTTTCCCCATCCGTAATTAGCACCTTTGATGCCAAGATTCACTTCTTCGATAAAAGCTTGACCAATATCGACAATCAACATTTTGCCTTCGCCACCCATATCCCAGCTAAAACGATGGGGATTACGCAGTCCATAAGCCCAAATTTCCCCTAGTTTTTTTGGACTAATATTTGGACTACCATCTTTAACAAAAGGATTGTCCTTGGGAATGCCATATTTGCCATTAGTACTATTATTGCCAAAAGGGTTAATACGGAGTATCTTACCAAGGGGAGTGCCGAGGTCTTGTCCATTATTCAAAGGATCTGTATGGCTGACAGGAAAGCCATCGCTCCCACCATCTGCCACTGCAATATACAGCATCCCATAATCTGCATTTCCAGGTTTAGCATTAGGATTGAAGCTTAATTGCCCTATATTATGATCTGGGTAGGGTTTTTCAATACGAAGGATTTCCCGAAAAGTTCCAGAAAAAGTATTAGCAGTAGGATTGGTAGCTTTCCACTCGCGAATCACTTCGTGATGAGAACTTTCTATAACCTTGCCTTTGCTATCAAAAATTGTTTTCGTGACTGGAAAATCAGGAATTCGATTATTTTTTTCTTCGCTATGGATAGTGTAAAAAATTCCATTTTTAGCAAACTCTGGATGAAACGCAAAATAGGTAAAACCCTGTTGTGAAGTTTCATCGCTAAAGCCTGGGCAAACTAAATTTTTTAAATTCATGTATACAGAAGCTTTGTCGTTCATAATGATATAAAGCTTGCCACGCATATCATTAACAAATAACCTTCCACTACCATCACCTACATGGCTTAAAAGATTCAATCGCGCCACTCTCTCGCGTCCTGTTCCACTTATGGGAATTTGCACAACTTCTTTTAGCCCTACACGGAGATTTGATTTTTCAAGTTTGACGGGAATGGGGTTTGTAATCTGGGCAGAGGAAATACTTGAAAAAGCCAAAATTGAAAACAAAACAGAGCAGATACAAAAGAAAATGTATAATTTTTTCATTTAGGTTATGAATTTAGAGGATATTTGGAAGATCAAAAAAAGCCCATGTAACGGTATTCTGTCAGTATAAACAAATGCGACAGCGTTACACGAGCCATGTCTAATATCTGACTACTGAGCTTCCACTACACCACGAAACATGTTTATACCACAGGTAAATTGATATTGCCCTGGTTTTTTAGGGTGAATTCAATCGAGGTAACATGATTGAAAGCCAAATCTTGAGCTTTGTGCTTATCGGGACTTAAACAAAAAAAGAAATAAAAACAGAGTATGATACTTTCCTAGCATAGCTTTCACATCAAAGTAATATCCCATGAAAGAGACAACCCCCACAGCGATGCCACTCACATCTCTGAATTTTTTTGAAATAATTACCAACTTATGACCCGAAGTTGGCAAAACGCTCAAGGTTGATGATGCCGCTCACCATTTCCACGAGAAATTAATACTTTTCGCCCCCATTCCAACTTTTGGCTCTTTCGTCAAGTGAAAGCACAAGAACTAAAATGCTTACCTAATACAAGCTACTAAGCTTTCAGTACTTCATCAAAACCCAAAAGCCGACAAAGGGCTGAAAGATAATTATATCAATATTTTTGACAGAGTTGGCACTAAATAACAGCTTCCCTAGCATTAGGCGGAACACGAAACCGAAACTTTTGGCATCCAATGGCTAACACTACCCCTACCTGAATCCTTACATTTTTGGCATAAAGGGAGCGATATCACCACTCATTAATACAGATTTTGCTTGCTCTCCAACAGACAAATTTGTAGCTTTAATAGAACCTCCAGAGAGAATCACTCCCTGGTTAAATATTGCATTTTGTCTATTCTTTAAATCAGAAGTATCTATATTTTTATTTTCTAAAAAATTACATATGCTATCTATAATTTGGCGTTCGATAATTTTCAAATACATTTCCTGATCGAGCTGTTGAAAATATTGATTGTAGATGGAAGGACTTGCTAATTCACGTACACTGTTAATTGCTCCATAGTTGTAATTTGGAGTTTCCCTAATTATACGTCTCATTGTTTTTCGTTGTTGCTGAAGTTGTTTTTTGCTGTTGGCTTTATTCCAAATATTAAGTATAGATAATGGCCAAAGAAGAACAGTTTCAAGCACAGAACTTATTAATAATGACATTAGCTTGTCAATAGTAATTTCTGGTTCTATAGCATCAACTAAGTATAAGTAATATTCATTTTTAACAGGACAAAGTACAAAAAAATTTGTTTCTATAAATAGTTGTTGATTAATTTTTCTAATTCTCAAAAAAACCGAAAGTACTAACTCTCCCTGCCAAGTAATTACTTTAATATGTTTGTAGTAACGAATATGCTCCGTAGTCGCATTGACAAAACTTTTAACGTATTTATCATCAACTTGAGAAGATGGACGACTAAATATATCAGGTAATAATACGCTGTTTCCTCGAATTTCTTGTCCATTTACACATAATTTATCTTCAATGCTTAATTCAGATAATTTTAGTTCTCTGATTCTATTAACTACATATTCGTATAATTCTTCTATTGCAAACGGAATAGGAGTTAGAGTTTTTTCTATTATTTCTTTTCCCTTACTAATATTTAGAACAAAAGACCATCCACCTAGTTCAAAACCGCAACCTACAAAGGGAGAATATCCTCCATAAACGATAATATTACTATTTTGTTTTCTGGCTATTTCCTCAAGTTTTATTTTTTCATTTTGAGTGAAAGTTAAGTTTATATAATTTGGATCAAAATTACTTTTAGCTAAGGTTTTGGCAATGATTTCATAACGAAGTTTCCATGCTTCTGAAAAAACAAGTATTAAAGCGAGTAGAAAACATAAGATAAAAATGAATACCCATTCATCATTTGGAAGTAAAACACTTACACAAGCCAGTAGGAATATAAATGCGAGAAATTTATGTTTATTCAATTCTCTTTTTTGTGCTGCGAGGCAGTGTTTAAGTACTGTTGATAAATCAACTCCATGACATATCGCAATATCCTTACAGTCTTCCTTAAAAATTAGTTGAATTACTGAATCACGAAACGTCGGGCTAAGATAGGCAGCAGCACAAAGATATCGAGTAGTATCTGTCTTAGTTAAATTCATCTCTTTTAATAATTAGCTATCCTAAAGTGGCAGAAATATTTGAGCAACTTGGTCAGAGGTTGTATAGTATAGATACAAAACCGATTTGAGATTTTCCGGAAATTTTATACATAAATTTCATTGTAGTATCGTGCGCATGTAAAAATGTTCAGTAGAGGCAGCACCTTAACCGGAGCTACCATTAAATACAAACAAGTTTACAGAGTTTAATCAAAACAAAGAACTTATTATGAGTAATACGGCGAAAAATGAAGGAATCATACAGCATGGTGGTACAATTAATGCTGAACAGCTTGCGGTAGGCAGATATGCAATGATTAGTGGCACTGTTACCAAGACCATTGGTCAACTGCAAGAATCTGATGCCTCAGAAGCACTGAAACTGGCAGAACTGTTGAAGGAGTTGCAGACAGCGATTGAGGCTGAAGCAAATTTGACACAAGAGGATAAAGCTGAGGCGTTGGAGCAGGTAAAAGTCTTAGCAGAAGTGGGTCAAGAGTCTAAAGAAGGAGTAATGCAAAAGACTGCAAAGAAGGCTATTACTATGTTGAGAGGGACTATTTCAGTCCTACCCACTACAGCCAGTTTAGTTGAAGCGTGTAGTAAGCTGTTACCCTTGATTACTAAGTTATTTGGTTTAGGGTGAAAAAAACACCTTTTAAACCTCAAGCAAGTAGCAAACTACGAAATCTTGTGTCGCAGTATGGGTAAATACATTTCACTCCCAAAAAGGAGAGAAATGGTAGAAAGAGGGTAGAGAAAATGGATAAGTTTTGGAGAGGAGGCTTACTAAGTACAATAAACACAAATTATACTTAGATCTCAAAAATTTGGTTTCCGACGAAAACTAGCCTTTTTAGGGTGAGTTCCACCAAAGGGCATTTTGGTAGAACACACGCCCAGAGTGGTAAAGATCCTTTACAATACCAACAAATAACCGAATGTTGGTATTTTAACCGAAACATGCGATAAACTTATTTTTGGGATGATATACATTCCGGGAGCTTTGCGTATGTCTGCCATCAACGTAAAGGAAGACCCCCAACTATCGAAAGTTGGTAAAGTTGAAAAAGCTCTACACAATTACAAATGAGCGTGAATGCTCTTTTCCTAGGGTTTTGAGGGAGCATCCCAATTTTGCAAAAACACGTTTGTCATTCTGAGCGTAACAAAGTGCGTTTGCCCTAGAGGGATGAGTGTTCACAAATCATTTAGGATTGCTATGGATTAAATAGTTTTGGGACGGAAATTACGCAAGCGCAAGGCATTAGTCACGACAGACACAGAACTAAAAGCCATCGCTCCTCCTGCAATAATTGGGTTGAGCAACCAGCCAAAGATGGGAAACAAAATGCCAGCAGCAATAGGAATTCCAGCAACGTTGTAAATAAAGGCAAAGAAGAGATTTTGACGTATATTACGAATCGTGGCGCGGCTGAGTTGAATGGTGGTGACAATGCCTTGCAAGTCTCCAGAAATTAAAGTGATATCACTGGCTGCGATCGCAACATCTGTCCCTGTACCAATCGCTATCCCCACATCTGCTTGAGCCAAGGCAGGTGCATCATTGATACCATCACCCACCATTGCCACAATAGAGTGCTGAGTTTCTTTTTTTACCTCTTTTATATATGACTTTCGGTCACGCTGCGCTAACGCAGTCCTTTGCTCCCCTGCTCCTCTGCTCCCCTGCTCCTCTGCTCCCCTGCTCCCCTGCTCCTCTGCTCCTCTTCTTCTTCTCTCCTCTGCTTGAAGAGATTGAATCACTTGTGCTTTTTGGTCTGGTCGAACTTCGGCAAAGACGCGGGTAATGCCAACTTCACGGGCGATCGCCTCAGCAGTTTTGCGGTTATCTCCCGTCAACATCACTACCTCTAAACCGAGCTTGCGTAGTGCTCTGACAGCAGCTTCACTGTTATGTTTTAAGGCATCTGCAATACCCATCAATCCTTGCATTTCGCCATCTACAGCAATCAAAATCGCAGTTTTGCCAGCAGCTTCCAACGCAGCTTTGTGTTCACTAAGGGCATCAGTGTTAATTTCCAGTTCCTCCATCCAGCGTTGTGTCCCAATTTGGACAAGCTGGTTGGAAACAATAGCTTGGACGCCACTTCCTGCAATTGCCTCAAATTTCTGCGCGTTACCTAAATCTACCTGCTGTGATTGAGCATATCTCACAACTGCTTCAGCTAAAGGATGCTCAGAATTTCTCTCAACTGATGCGGCTAGGTGCAGAAGTTTTAACTCATTACTATCCCTAGTACCGTTGACGGTAACATAGTCGATGACAGTGGGTTTACCTTGAGTCAGAGTTCCAGTCTTATCCAGCACAATCGTCTGAATTTTGTGTGCCAGTTCTAAGCTTTCTGCTCCTTTGATTAAAATACCGTTTTCTGCACCTTTACCTGTACCCACCATCACAGAAGTGGGGGTTGCTAAACCCAAAGCGCAGGGACAAGCAATGATCAACACACTGACTGTTGTGATCAGGGCAAATGTCAAATTGCCGACGATGTTAAACCAGATGATGAAGGTGGCGATCGCAATACCAATAACCACTGGTACAAACCATCCCGTCACAGAGTCTGCTAATCTTTGAATGGGAGCCTTTGAGCCTTGAGCTTGTTGCACGAGTTGAACAATTTGAGCCAAAACGGTATCTTTTCCTACTCTCGTTGCCCGGAACTGAAAGCTACCTGTTTTATTAATTGTCGCTCCTATAACTTCGTCTGGTGGCTGCTTTTTCACTGCGACACTTTCGCCGGTAACCATTGATTCATCAACAGTAGAAGCGCCTTCTATCACTTCTCCATCAACAGGAATTTTGTCACCTGGACGCACCAAAATCACATCACCAATCTGAACTTCTTGAATGGGAACATCAATTTCCTTGCCATTGCGGATAACACGGGCATCTCTAGCTTGTAAACCAATGAGTTGGCGAATGGCATCACCAGTCTGACTCTTTGCGCGATTTTCAAAAAGTCGCCCCAGCAGAATGAGTGTGATCACAACCGCTGCTGTTTCGTAGTACACCTCTGGCATTAAGCCTTGGTTGATCAAGAAGTTCGGGAAAACAGTTGCAAACAACGAGTAGAAAAATGCGGCACTCGTACCCAATGCAATCAGCGTATCCATTGTTGCTGTGTGTTGCTTCAAGGCTTTCCAGGCGTTTACATAGAACCTATATCCACACCAAAACTGTACAGGTGCAGTCAACACCAATTGAAACCATCCCTGAGAAAGCCAAGCAGGAATCAAGGGTAGCTTGAGTCCTGTCATCATAGACAGCGAACCCAACACAAGTATGATACTGACAACACCTCCTACCCAAATTTTACGGGTGAGATCCTGTTCTTCAGCACTCCGAGAAGCTTTTTCAGCATCCGATTCTCCTGTCAGCATTTGTTGTTCTTGGAGTGAGTAAGCTGAGTATCCTGCATCCTCTACAGCTTGTTGAATCTTCTCCAAGCTGGTTTTTCTCGGATCATACTTGACACTAGCTTGTTCTGCACCAAAGTTGACATTAGAGTCAATCACTCCAGGAACAGAACGAATTGCTTGTTCAACATTTCTGGCGCATGACGCACAACTCATGCCTCGTAGTTTGAGTGTGAGGGTATCCATTTGACAAACTCCTTTGCACCCTTGAGAGTAGTAGATATCAAAAATCAGGCAACTGTATATCCAGCTTGTGTAATCGCTTCCTGAATTGCTGTTTGAGAAGCGTTAGTTTTCACGGACACAATTTTGGTTTTGGGATCAGCTTGAACAGTTGCGTCAGCATCAATTGCTTGAACTGCTTTGGTGATAGTGTCTGCACAAGCAGAACAAGCCATGTTGGGGACTTGAAGTTGTAGTGTCATAAAGGTAAATGATTGATTATCAGTGGTGTGTAGTTACAAACAACGTGTTTCGTCTTGAATCTATCTTAAATTCTCTAGTCAACTGGAGAGTCAAGAGGATATTGTTCTAGAGCGCCGGTACATTAATAGCAAAAACCCGGTTTCTTCGAGTTGAGCATACGAAATATCAAGTTTTCCGACAGGTATATCCAAACTGCGAAGAAGTTAGAAACGCGATCGCTCAATTCTTTGCATAACAAAACCTCGCGAAAGTCAAACTTTCCGCGAGATCCTGTAAAAAATTAAGGTCTTTGATCTTGTGAAGTACTAGCTACTTTTTTTAAAATTTATTCAAAAGACAAGGTAGAAGGTTGAGAGATTTTAACTTGGTGGAAATCTACGTTCAGCTTTCTCGACATATTGGTATGAAGTACAACAACAGAATTGTATTATGTTAGTTGCCCCTTTGTAAGCGGCAGAGAAATAAAACTTACAAGGAAAAGAACCACGGTTCCGCTAAAACCACGCAATCTTGCCAGTGGTGCATAAGTTGAACGCACTTGCAGCTAATAATTATACAAGGACTTTTTTCTGGGGTGGTCGATGAATAGTTTGCGTGAGAGGTTTGCCAATTGGGACAAAGATAAGCGAAAGCGACGAAAGCTGATGAGGTGGACTGTTATCTTGCTTGCCTTAATTGGAGCGATTATCGCTTTTGCAAAATTGTATCCCTTCGAGGGGGTTCCCGAGTGGACTGGAATTGGGAAGGATTCAAATAAATCAGAAACCACAGAAGCAGAATTAAATCCCAAAACAAAAGAAATCATTAAATTGACGTATAAGGAAACCGAAAACTTTCAATCTGCAAAAACGTTGTGGGATTGGTTGGTGCCTGGTGGTGCGATCGCTATTCCTTTTGCGTTATTGTATTTTGAGCGGAGGGAGCAGAGGCGATCGGAGGAGCGCACCAAAGAAGAAAAAGAAATAGCAGACAACAATTTACGTGAGCAGGCAGTAGAAGCGTATATCGACCGAATGTCAGAATTGTTGATTGATAAGCAGTTAAAAGAACTAATTAGTAAAGAATTAAAAGAAGAAGATCCCGAATACCAAAAGCAAGAGATACTGCTTGACATAGTGCGTGTCAGAACATTGTCGGTGCTGCGGAGGTTGGCTGAAGATGGAGAACGCAAGGGAAGCGTTATTCTTTTTCTGATTGATGCAGAACTTATAAGCCATGTGGATTTAAATGGTGCCCACCTCGAAGGTGCCCACCTCAAATTCGCCCACCTCGAAGGTGCCGACCTCAAATTCGTCCACCTCGAAGGTGCCGACCTCAGAGGTGCCGACCTCGAAGGTGCCGACCTCGAATTTGCCCACCTCGAATTTGCCCACCTCGAAGGTGCCGACCTCAGAGGTGCCGACCTCAGAGGTGCCCACCTCAAACGTGCCGACCTCAGAGGTGCCCACCTCAGAGGTGCCCACCTCGAAGATGCCCACCTCGAACGTGCCCACCTCGAACGTGCCCACCTCGAACTTGCCCACCTCGAATTTGCCGACCTCGAACTTGCCCACCTCGAAGGTGCCAACCTCGAAGGTGCCTACCTCGCAGGTGCCGACCTCAGAGGTGCCAGCCTCGAAGGTGCCTACCTCGAAGGTGCCAACCTCGAAGGTGCCAACCTCGAAGGTGCCAACCTCAGAAACATCAAAAACCTGGAATCCGTTCAAGTCAATCTCGCGAGAAATTGGCAGGGAGCAAAGTACGACAAGGAATTTCGTGATCAGCTTGGGCTACCACCGGAACCAGAGAATGGTAGTAGCTGATTAGCACCGTTCCGAAACATTGCTCAATTTGACATCCCCCCCAGCTATCGCGGCATGGGAATTCCCAAAACTCACATTTTGGGCAAAACAACAATTGGGGTATATACGGCGATTAGCAATGCTAGCGCTCCCTGTGTCCTCCGGACACGCTACGCAAGCGGAGCGTCGCAAGCACGCTTTCTCTCTTGCCATTCATGCAGATGACCAAGACTGCTCACAATTGGCTGAACGTAGCTAAAAAACAACTTCCCGCGAACGATTAATTAATCGTTTCAAGTTTATTCAGCCCGCCCACGTGGCGGTTTTTTTATTGGCACCGGAACCGTGGTTCCGTCGCATTTTCTCAGTCAATCAATCCACTGGATATCCTCTAATTCGGCACCGTTAACGGCTTGCCATTATCTTCAGGTTTCAACGAAAGCAAAAATGGCACCGCTTTTTCCACCCAATTCTTAAGTGGTGTAAATAGGGCTGCATCCTCGCCGTAGCACATTTCCAGCATCTTGGTGTGAATGATGCCGGGATTGAGGGGAATTGCTGCCATGCCAGCAGGTAGTTCTTGCGCAAGCGATCGCGTTAGTCCTTCGATTGCCCACTTAGAGGCGCAGTAAGGAGCAACTTCTGGCGAGGTCGATCTCCCCCAACCCGAACTGAAGTTGACAATAATCCCTTGCTGGCGTTGAATCATCGCTGGCACGAAGTGACGAATCACATTAGCAACGCCTTTGATGTTAACGTCAATTAACTGCGAGAATTCATCCGATGGTATTTTCCACAGGGGTGCTGGATGATTCACTAAAGCGGCATTGTTGATCAATAAATCGGGCGAGCCATAGGTTGTGAGAATTCGCTCGACCCATCCTTGCACAGTTGATTCGTCCGCAACATCGACACAAGTGAAATCATGAGGAGCAGCAAAGCGCTGGCATAATTGTTCCACAGCTGTAGTTGAGCGGGTACACCCAATCACCGTATGTCCTCGTGCAATAAACTGTTCGGTCATGGCTAAACCTAGACCGCGACTCACGCCTGTAATCACAATCTGCTTGGTCATCCAGATATTCCAATCGCGTTTTTTATTTATGTAGAAGTTTAGCAGTGATATCGCTTTGGGGCGATCGCATTTACAATGTTGAAATCGATGTCAGGATTTGACGAGTTTGAGTTAGATCTAACTCGCTACAATGGTATTAGAAATTTGTAGCATAATTGTATGGCAAAGCAGGAAGTTCCACTTACTGGGGAAGAACTCATTAAAGAAGTCTGTCGGCGGATTCGGGTTGCTCGCAGTTATTGGGATGCCCACAACAATGCTGCTTGTCGGGGGGAACGCGATCGCGCCTTAGCCCTTTACAATACCTTAAGCAAGGAACAAAAAGAACAGATTCCGCAAGTGTTGCGCGTGTGGCTACGTTATCGTAGTGAGAAATACTTTGGTGCACACCGAACACCGCCCAAGTCGGCACGAAAATCCAAAACCCAGATCCGTTAGCGAGCACATATAAAAATGATTAAGCCTAAAAATTTGTACCGCGGACACGTAATAGAAAAAGTTGGTCACGGTAAAAGAGCGGTATTTCAAACAATTATTAATGAAAAAGAATGGTCTAGCGTGACTGAATCAGAAGTAAAAACAGCAATTGATGTTTGGATTGATGAAGGAATAGAGCCGTAGTCATTGCGCAGATATCTATTTCAAAATATCAAAACGTTAACCGAACCGTATTGGGTTCAGGAAAAATGGGCTTCCAGGTGCGATGCTCCGGCAGGGAGCCGCCAAGGGCGATCGCATTTAACATAGATTGCAGCTTCAATTAATTGGGTGTACATTGGGAATACAAAAAACGCCATAGGAGAAAAACTATGTTTGAGGCAGAAGCCGCAACGCCCAAAGAATCGCGGCTTTCCATTCGCGCGACGGAGCCGCAAAAGGCGATACTGGCAGAAGCGGCCCGCGTGCGGCACACGAATGTCAGCCAGTTTGTGCTGCAAGCATCGCTTGATGCCGCGAATGCGATTCTTATGCATCAAACAGAGTTTCGCTTGCCGCCTGAGCAGTGGGAAGCGTTCTGCGAACGTCTTGACGCACCGCCGAAAGTCGTTCCCGCCTTGCAGCGACTCTTTAGCGAACCGGAACCGTTTTAATGCACAGTGAGCCTTTAAACGAGCCTGTTCTGCTTGCCAAACATCACCTGATCGCGGATTTTGATTGCAAGAAGGCACCACTTAATGATTTCCTGATCAAATACGCTTTGCAAAATCAGGCAAGCGGCGGTGCCAGAACCTACGTCCTGACACGTGCTGATCGCGTCATTGGCTATTACAGCCTTGCCCCTGCATCCATATCACCGGACTCGGCCCCCGCTCATGTCATCAAAGGGCAAGGGCGTTATCCTGTGCCGGTGATCCTGATGGCGCGGTTTGCCATTGACAAAGGCGAGCAGGGAAAAGGCTTAGGCAAAGCCCTGTTCCGCAATGCGCTACGCCGCTCCCTCGCGGGGGCAGAAACGATTGGCGGTCGCGCTTTTCTTGTCCACGCCAAAGACGAGGAAGCCCGCGCCTTTTACCGCAATTTCGGTATGGAAGAATCCCCAACCAATCCCCTGCACCTGCTTTTACTTTTCAAGGACATTGGGCGATCGCTCGAAGCCGCAGGATAAGTTCTTTATGGGCTACGGAAAGTGAAGTCATCCGCGATGGTTTGCGTATCCTCCAGGCGCGTCACGCACCTGTTGATAATAGATATCAACAATATTTTTGTTAAGAGTTATGACGAATGTGCAGCCAACGCAACGCTCTTGGTTCCGGCAGCAATACGGTTTGCCTCGTTCCCAGCTTCTAAGCTGGGAATGTATTTTGAGAGGCTCTGCCTCTGGTCAACCCCCCGGAGGCAGAGCCTCCCAGGATGAGTTCCCAGCCTCCAGGCTGGGAACCAGTCAGGGCAAGGGCTGTGTCTTAACTTAGTCCCATTCCCCCTTACACCCTTAGTTGTTGACAGCCATCCAGTCTTTTTGTAATGAAGCGTTAGCGTCCCTTGCAAGTGGCGTGACACGTGCAAGGGACGCTGCGAACAGCATGACATCCTTCAAATCAGCAACGCTTAAATTTTTATTCGTGTGCCGATAAAGATGGAATTGACTTGAGGCTGTTTTGATCCCATGTGTAATCTTTCATGTCCCTTGGCCATGTTACTTCATCAGGTGTGGCAATTTTTAGGGTGCCGGAATTAAGTTTGTTATATAAGCCCACAAAATCACCAATTTCAATATGATTTTTTTCAAAGATTTCGCTAAGAAGTTCGATTGTAAACATCATGTTATGGGCTTCAAAGCTGCCTTGAGGAAACAAACGCGGAAATATCAAAAATTTTATATCCTTTCGTTTTTGCTTAATAGCTCTTTGGGGTGTTATTCCAAATTTCTCTGGTAATAGATCGCCTTGAATGAAAACCATAATGTAATTTGGACCTGCTACCCATTTTCGATAGACATTTCCAAAGGTGAAAACATTGATGAGTTGACTAGTGCGCTGTTCCCATTTCTTTTCTTGAATTCGTCGTTGTTTAAAGTCAAACACCCTAGCGTGTTCACAAATAAAATTTGTTTTAGCAAGCTTAATAGCTCTAGCCAAAAAAATTGTTCCAAGACTATCGCCTGATAAATTGAGAGGTTTTGAATTGTTTACAGCATAAGTTATCAAAGTTGCTAAATTTTCAATGACTGGACTACCAGATAAACCAATATAGTCAAGAAATGCATTAACCCAGTCAAGGCTTCGGTTAATGCAAGCGATAACTGGACGTTTTTTAAGAAAAGTGGAGTTGTTCATATTGGCGATGCCAGTTAAAAGAGTATCAGCATACCTACGGCTCCTTTTTGAAGATTCTGACTCATTTTGTCCCAGCCCAGAAACAAATACTGCAAAAAGTTCGCGCTGATCGTTTTTTGGATAATAGACGATCTCAGATGCAATCATGGTAATTGGCTCAAAAAATTCCATCACTGCGTCGAAATCAAAAACTTCTTCGTTACCTGGATTTTGAAATTGTCCATCAAATTTTTTATCCGGGAAAAAAGCTTCAAGAGGCCAGCGCCACCAGGGAGATACGATTTGTTTTGCCTTATCTGCATCTGATATCTTCATAAAAACTTTCCTAAAGTACTGGAATTTAGACTAAAAAAGCACAAGCGTGAGAAAAGAAAGATCTTGATACAAGTATAAAAAGAAAAGGAGCCTGTGTTTAAGACAGATCCCTCGGACTGTTAATCAGACTATGCTTATGGCACAGCTGCTTTGTAAGTCCCAAAGGGTAAGCGCAGCTTTGTATACCATAACTACGCTTTGCGCTTACGCCTTTGGCGTGGCTATGGTATAAGCCTGTGAAAGCCGCTTTCGAGTACTGGCTACTCTCCTGCGCCGTGCTACCTCATCCCTTACCCCCTTACACCCTTACCCCCTTACCCCCCTAGTTCTTGACACTAGCGCAGATTCACTATATATAAAATTACCCAATATAAAATTACCTAAAAATTTTCGGTTATTGAGTGCTGCTAATCGTTTAATCTACTACTAAATATATTTCACGTTTGAAATGTTAAATAACATATGGGAAAATACAAGCGTATTGGCATTCTTACTAGTGGAGGAGATTGCTCTGGTTTGAATGCAGTGATCAGAGCTGTTGTCCATTGTGCTTGTGGAAAAGGTTGGGAAGTGCTGGGAATTCGTCAAGCAACTGTGGGATTAATGGCGCGTCCACCGCAATTCACAAAACTGGAAATCGACCAAGTTGACCCGCTATTAACTTCTGGTGGGACAATGTTAGGAACCACCAACAAAGGTGATCCTTTTGCTTTTCCTATGGCTGATGGCAGTGTATGCGATCGCTCAGAAGAAATCATTGCAGGCTACCATCAACTCGGTTTAGATGCTTTGATTGGGATTGGTGGCGATGGTAGCTTGGCTATTCTCCGTCGCTTGGCACAACAAGGCGGTATTAATTTAGTAGGTATTCCCAAAACGATTGATAATGATATTGGGATTACTGAACATGCGATCGGTTTTGATACTGCAGTTAATATTGCCACAGAAGCACTCGATAGGTTACATTTTACAGCTGCTTCTCACAGTCGAGTCATGATTTTAGAAGTCATGGGTCGTGATGCAGGACACATTGCAATTGCTGCGGGAATTGCTGGGGGCGCAGATGTGATTTTAATTCCAGAAATTCTCTACACGATTGACCACATTTGTCACAAAATTAAACAACGCCAAGAAAAAGGCAAAAACTATTGTTTAATTATTGTTTCCGAAGCAGTTCGTACTCAAGAGGGTGAAAGTATTACAATGACAAATCGCTTGGGTCAATCTCGGTATGGTGGTATTGGTCAATACTTAGCTGATCAAATTAGCGATCGCATTGGTGCAGAAACCCGAGTCACAGTATTAGGACACATCCAACGGGGTGGAACCGCTTCACCACTGGATCGACTCGTGGCAGCTGCCTTTGGTGTAGCAGCAGTAAACCTCATAGACGAAGGTAAATATGACTACATGGTAACATGGCAAAATCGCCGAGTTTTTCCTGTACCCATTGCTGAGGCGATCGCTCAGTATAGAGCTGTCAACCCAGAGGATACTTTAGTCAAAACTGCTCGTGGTTTAGGTATTTATTTGGGAGATTAACATTTGTCAAGACGTTGCAGTGCAACGTCTTTACACTACTCAGAAATTGGCGAAGGAATGAAGGGAACGCTTAACGCTTAACAGGGAACAAGGAACTTTTAACGCTTAATATCATGTCCGGCAAAATACTTGTGATATGTCATTGCGAGTGGAACGAAGTGAAACGAAGCAATCGCAAGAGTCTGAGATTGCTTCACTCCGCTATCGCTCCGTATGCGCTTCGCGCACGCTACGCTAACGCAATGACAGGCATTCAAATAGATTTTCTCGGATGATTGCTGGGCATTTCATCCTCATTTCATTTCTGTTTGAAATACTAAGTATTAAGCAAAGTTAAACAAATCTCTCACCTAGAAAGTCCTGGCTAAGTCCTGAATTGTGAGTGGAACAGCAAAGACTTTCTTTGTTCGCGGTGTGTTCGGTGCGCATCGGATCTTGCACCAACAGTTAACGACTATAGCAAAACGTTATAGTTGACTCTCTAGTTGACTGGAGATTTCACAATAGAGGAACAAACCATAATATGGATAAAAATTCTATGCAACGTGTTTCTTGGAAAACTGGGTTTTTTACAGTTACCTTTATCGCACTCGCATCCCTAACCGCCTGTTCTACAACTGCTTCTCAAAATCAAACTCAAGCCCCAAACACCACAGCAACTGAGGCTACCGACAAGCAGCAGATGAACCACGGTGGTATGGATCATAGTAGTGACATGAATCACAGCATGGATTTAGGTTCAGCGGATGCGAACTACGATTTGCGGTTCATTGATGCGATGACTCCACACCATCAAGGTGCTGTGGTGATGGCAAAAGAAGCCCTGCAGAAATCAAAACGTCCTGAAATCAAAAAGCTGTCACAGGAAATCATCAAAGCTCAAAACAAAGAAATCGCTGAGTTGAAACAGTGGCGTACAGCTTGGTATCCCAAAGCAGCTAGCACGCCAATGGCTTGGAATGCTCAGATGAATCACATGATGGAAATGCCTCCTGAACAATCTAAAGCTATGCGAATGGACATGGACTTGGGAGCTGCTGATAGCGAGTTTGATTTGCGTTTCATCAATGCAATGATTCCACATCATGAAGCAGCGGTGACAATGGCGCAAGATGCATTGAATAAGTCCAAGCGCCCTGAAATCAAGAAACTGGCTCAAAATATCATCACTTCTCAACAACAAGAAATTGCACAAATGAAGAAGTGGCGACAAGCTTGGTATAACCAGTAAGGGGAGCGGGGGAGCAGAGGAGCAGGGGAGCAGGGGAGCAGGGGAGCAGAGGAGCAGAGGAGCAGAGGAGTAGAGGAGCAGGGGAGATGGAAAGAGAACCAATTAAAAGTCATAAAGATTTAAGAGTTTATCAAATGGCTTTTGATGCTGCAATGAAAATATTTGAGGTGTCTAAAAAGTTTCCTACAGAGGAACGGTATTCTTTAACTGACCCTCCGGGTTCAGCAGTCGCTCATGGGGGAAACCACGGCAGGTGCTACAACGGGGGGAACCCCCGCAACGCACTGCCTCCCCAAGACCGCGCTGCTTCACCAAATTCGTCGATCATCACGTTCTGTTTGTGCCAATTTAGCAGAAGCATGGCGCAAACGAAGATATGAAGCTGCATTTGTGGCTAAGTTGAGCGATTGTGAGTCAGAGGCTGCTGAAACCCAAACTTGGATAGAATTTGCTGTTAAATGTAATTATTTGGATGTTGATACAGGTCGAGAACTTTACGGAATTTATAACCAAATTCTAGGTAGCTTAGTCAACATGATCAACAATCCATCTCCTTGGTTGATGAAGCATTAGACATTGTTTCTCTTCTGCTCCCCCGCACCCTTGCACCCCTGCACCCCTGCCTGTCTTAGGCGTGATTTCATAACCAAAGTGTTTTTTAGTGCCACCACCGTGCTACTTTCTGAATAGAACAACTAATGGATGCTATTGCTGCATTATTACCTAATGCAAAAATAACTGGAACTAGCTTCTCTATGTCTGTTAGTAAATTTCTACGATCACGCAGAGATAACTCATCCAGTGTTTTTTCCCAGTATGAATAAAGCTGATCTGTTGGTATTTTTGATAAAGGGATAGCTAAAACTTTTAGTACCTCAGCGCGATATCCCTCATTTTGTATCTGTTTGGCGGCAGCGAGTGCTTCGGGTAATAATTCTGGTGGCAGTTTGGAGGCGATGGCGGTTAGTGCCTGGGCGCGACTCGACTCATTTTGTATCTGTTTGGCGGCAGCGAGTGCTTCGGGTAATAATTCTGGTGGCAGTTTGGAGGCGATGGCGGTTAGTGCCTGGGCGCGACTCGACTCATTTTGTATCTGTTTGGCGGCAGCGAGTGCTTCGGGTAATAATTCTGGCAGTTTGTCCGCTAGGGCGGTTAGGGCATTGGCGCGATAATACTCAGACTCTATCTGTTTGGCGGCAGCGAGTGCTTCGGGTAATAATTCTGGTGGCAGTTTGGAGGCGATGGCGGTTAG
>NZ_JCACKO010000155.1:0-114253 GCF_059505445.1 Brasilonema angustatum
ATACGCGATACCCCTGCGCGCAGCGCAGGGAGGTAACTAGCAACTTGGGTTATTAATACCGACTTACTATGCTCGATAGTAAAGATAAAGACGCCGTATTCCTAAAATTAAGCGCTCTTCTTTACCTTTTTAATCCAGAGCATTCTCACGGCGGATGTGACCTTGATAACTCCAAAGCAAGAACGCTGGGGTGAAAATAGTTTTCGGTCTGAGTACCACAAACTGGTAGACTAATTTAACAGCCTATGATTAATGAGTATAAGGGTTTATAACTCAGCGTTAACTGTTAACTACTGAAACTTTTAATACATATCATCATATTCTTGTGCTTCAACTCGTCTTTCGGTACGAGGGGGGAGAAATTCAGCGCGACGTACAGGGGCAAGGGGTGGAGTGGGACCGTTATAGGGATGAATAACTTGTACGGTACGAGTGGGACGCTCTTTTGGTGAGAACAAAGCCAAGACACCAGCGACCACAATACCACCACCTATCGTGAGAGTTATGCCTCCTACTGCCCAAACAGCAGGAGAAGACCACCAGCGATTTTCAGACTGGTGCTGTAACTGGGCTGCATTTTGTTGTTGGTTTTGTTGATTTAATTGGACTTGGTAGTTATAAACTTGTTGGATTTGGGACTGGAGTTGTTGAACTTGGGTTTTGAGACCATTGTTTTCATTCTTGAGTCCTTCATTTTCCATCTTCAGTCGTTCCGTCTGTACACGCATTTCTTCGTTGTTTGGATTGACTGGCACTGGATTAGGATATGGCTGCCCAGCATAAGTTGCAGTTGGCGGTATGACTGTTGAAGGTGCTACCACAGCTGGTGGTAGTTGTGAGCCAACTGTGTAGTTAGGTAGAGGGTTTCCTCCTGCTCCCTTTAATAACACGAGAGCCGCTAGCCCAGCGACGGCGACTCCGCCGATAAATGCCATGCTCTCACTCATCGCCTTTTCCTCTAGACTGCCACGAAACTACAATAATTAATACCTGACACTCTCTCACACTCATCATAAAACTTTTACCCTACTGGTTACATCATACATACCCAAATTATCAGTCATGGAATAGAATCGTTTTTTACCATCTGACCACTCGATATCTGCTTTATATATTCAAGACGATATCGATGAAATTGTCTACCAAGGAAAGTAACAAAACCCCCTTGTTAAACTTTTTTAATCTACTTCGCTTAACTTAACCAGGTTTAACTTATTAAGCATATATCAAGTTGTTGTTATCCCTGCTTTGAGACAAATTATTGGTGGTGATGTATTGTAATGATTCTGAGGCTGTAACTGAGCAGGTTATGCGTCGCCAGTATCATTCCTATACAGGACTACCAAATTATTTTGTCCGCAACGGCGCACCGCCCGTTATGAATAAAAGAAACACCCTTTCCCTTCTTCAGTGTTAAGCGTTAAGCCTTAAGCGTGTTTCTTAGGAGCAGGGGCACTGGCGGCGCGCCACCCGCTACGAATGAAAGAAACACCTTTTTCACGCCAGATACCTACGGAGGGAGACCCTCATCAAGTACTGGCTCCCCTATACTCTTACACCCCCGTGTTTCTTAAAAGCGACCCACAGGCAGCGTAGCACTCATTATGGATGAAAGAAACACTCTTTCTCTTACATCCCTACACCCTGTGTTTATCGAGAGCAACTTGAACCCACAGGATCGAAAGCTTAAGTCTGGCGACTTGAGAAGGGGGCTGCGCTTAATATTTTCTGTTCAAAACGGTCACACAGCAACTGAGATAGTTGTGATTAGGAGCTACTGCGCCAATAGTAGCTCCTAATGAAGGACAAAGAACAAATTTACACCTGGGATTGTTCCTGTTCTATTTCGGCTTGAATTTTTGCGAGTTCTTCGGGAGTAAGTTCTTCCAAGCGCTTCTGCAAATAGGCTTCTTCATATTGTTCCCGTTGTTTGTGGTAGGTCATTTTTTTTCCCACCGCACGGAAACCATAGCTCAACAACCAGGCAATCAAACCAACAAATAATAAGACTTGGCTCCAAATACCAGCTTTCGAGCTATCTATGCCTATTAGTTTCAGTAAGACATATGCCAAGCCGCCTGCAACAAAAATGCCAAAGCCAATTCCGATAGCATCAATGCGTCGCATGAGAGTTATGACCTACCAATTTCGTTAAACTTCAATTTGTCGCGGTCGGGGTCGCAAGTTTACAAACGGCGACAGGAGCAACAAACCTGGAAAGAAGAAGAATACTAAAAAGTACATGAAGGCACGTTCCACAGAGCTAACCACATACCACCGTAAGTTTAAGTAAAACAGGACAGCGGCTGGTACGACCAAAAGATAAGCTCCAGCTAAAATCAGATACAGTAGCGCTACAACCATAATTTCTTGGCTCTCAGTAGAAAAGACCTGTTGGTGGATCTGTTTTCCATGATAGGCTGAATGCCTTGGCTGTTGGAAGTATTGTTGCCCTAGTGGAGGAATTAAGATTGAATAATAAAGATTTAAAAAATTACTTCCATCTTTACTTTTATTTTTTGATCTATTTTCCAAAAATTATGCTAAAGTAAACAACCAGTGCTGTACAACGCACACGAGAAATGCTTGAGCAAACATCTGTAATGCTAAGCGCGCTACTTTGAGGGTAACTCGAAGGTCGGCGACTAGCGAACCCAAAAGGTGCGGCAACGAAAGTAAGAGCCAAGTTAGAATAACCTAAAAGCTCGATTTCGACTCAAGAATCTCAAATTTTCCAGTGTAAAAGTGCAAAATTGGACAAATAACACATTTAATGCTGGAATAGATGAGGAGGTTCTTTATTACCTCCACAAAACAACTGACTCCCAAACATGTCAGGGGGTGTGGCGGAATGGTAGACGCTACGGACTTAGATAACTGAGCCTTGATGGAGAAATCCAACAAGTGACTGCTCTCAAATTCAGGGAAACCTAAATCTGATAACAGATATGGCAATCCTGAGCCAAGCCAAATTTGTCTTTTTTCTTTCGTTTTTAGTTAATTGTTACTAGCAAATGACTAAGGACAAATGATTAATGACCAATGCGGAAGGTGCAGAGACTCGACGGGAGCTACCCTAACGTAAAGTCGAGGGTAAAGGGAGAGTCCAATTCTCAAAGCCTTATCGGGTTATTGAACCAACTAGGCAGTAGTGAAAGCTGCGAGAGAATGAAAATCCGTTGACCCTAAACGGTCGTGTGGGTTCAAGTCCCTCCACCCCCATTCAAAATTCAAAATTCCAAGTTCAGAATTCCAAGTTCAGAATTCAGAATACTCCTTAGGGATAGGCTAGGCATAGTTTGTAGCTTATCTCTAGGGAGATCTGAGATTCAGAATAAAAAAATAATCCAAGAATAAAATGGTGCTGGCTCCTCAAAACTGAGGACTATAAGAGGCGTTCGTCGATCCAAGATAAGCCAGCACCAGCAGTTTCAGCGAAAATACTCACCAGACGATACAAACCAGTTGCGCTTAGAACTACGGCAGTTGGAAAATGTTGTTGCAAGAGTGCGATCGCTGTGGCTTCAAATACCCCTAAGCCACCAGGTGCTCCTGGAACCACTAACCCTAGTAACCACGCAAAACTAAAAGCACCAACTAATAAAGGAATTTGACTAAAGTTTAAAGGACTCAAGGCAAATAAAGTTAATATAAACCCTGCGCTGCGTAGTCCCAAAAAGCCTAATTCTCCTATCAAAGGTCGTAGGGGATATCGTTCTAGACTCCAGCTAACTCCTTGCTGGGTGTTGGAAGCAGATTTTTTTACCTTTATACGCTGCAAGAGGTGAGTCGCTCTATTCAAAAATTTGGGATGTAAAACACAAAGCACTCCTAACAAACCCAGTAGTTGTAGGATGAGTTGAATGATGGTAGTTTTTTCGGTTAGAAATTGGCTAGTGAGTAGAACAACAATTAAAGCTGCTGCTGCCATCAGTAGAGGTTCTAGCAATACACTAAGAGTTGCTGCACCTGGAGAAACATTTGCATTTTTTGCTGCTATAATTCTTCCGTAGTAATGCCAGATATTACCTGGTATGTACTTGGCAAGATTTGTTTTGAGGTAAACTTGAATAAACTCGAAAGAGTGGACTGGTTGATTTAACTCTCGAAGAACCCAAGTCCATACCCAACCAGCCCAAGTGTGTGCTACCAATGTGATACCTGTGGCGATCGCCAGGATTGCCCATCCCACTGCGTCAATATGGATGGTAGCGACTTCTTGCCAGTTATCTTTAAAGGCTTTTACCAGAAAAAATAAGGTTCCACCTAAAATTAGCCAGCGTAAAGTTTGCTTGATCATTTTGGTAATTTACTTTATGTAGCAGGGAACGCTTAACGCTTAACGCTTAACAGGCGTGTGATTGTCTGCTGGTGTCAGTATTTTTTCATTAGTTCATGTCCTAATCTACCTGACTACTCTTATAACTTTGCTCACAGACTGACTACATAAAATCATATGGTATCTTAGCTATGTGTACCAGTATTTCCCGCACAACTTGTGAAAGCTTTTGTTGAGATATTTAGCTTTTTTGACTAAAATTTATATAAGAAAAAATAAGTTATTTTTTACTTTTAAGTTTTTCACTGTTTTATTTGTCTAATTAGATAAAAACTATATTATCTGATGATATCGCAGCTATTTTAGCTTCTTAAACTTAGCTGATTTTAATATAAAAAGCATTAATTAATTTGCAAATCAAAGCATCTTATTTTTTATCTCATTTAGCATAATTTGGTAACTAAATATTCATACATTCATAAAATGAGACAAAATTAACACCTGCAAATCAGATGCTAATTATGATAACTGATATACCTCTAAAGTTAGACAAAGACAGTAATAAAATGTGACTTTTGCTAGAGGCATTGTTTGTTTTTCTCTTTGTAATCTTATGAAGAAATCGTTGCTCAAATATTAAGAAAGTATTTTTCTTGTTTGTAGTTGACGGGAGGAATAGGTGAATAGTTTAACTTAATTTTATAAAAAAACTGCGGCTGCGCCAGATTGTGATAGTGTTTTTAGCTGGGCTGTTATTGATCTGACTTTTCACCTGAAGTTCTCAAACTACCAAACAGCGTAGTTTTTTTCACAACATTATTGCTAATAGTGTTTGATTAATGAGAATAAGTGACGGAAAAATCAGGTTTTAGAAAGCGCCCAAAATAACCTTTTCCACATGTCGTGAAAAGTCACGTTGTTGATAAGCTAATACGCAGTTAGTTCTTGGTTAATGTTAAACTTTGTCATACAAGCAAAAGGAGTCGCACTGTGAAAAAAATCGTTGCACTGTTCAAAAACATTCGCCCAATCAAACTTATAACAGTTTTTGTGGCGGGAATGATACTGTTTATTACACAAGCTTGTAGTTCTGTAGCTGCAACAGCGCCTCGTCAAACTGTAGGAGACCAATCTGCACCTCCTAATTCTGAAACATATGTTCCAAAAGGAGCCAATGTAAATTCTGGCTCTGAAGGCGGGATGAATAACTTTAGCGATCTTGATCCCAGAACCAGTGAAGGTAAATTCAAAGCTGAAGCTGAGGCTCTCAAAAAAAATGCGGAAAAAAACATCCAGAACAGCTCGAGTGATGCAGGAGAAAATATTCGCCGCGTAGGTGAAGATGCAGGAAAAGTAGGCAAAAATATTCAGAAAGAAACTGGAAAGATCACAGAAAAAGTTCAGAGTGGGGCTGAGAACTTTGCTGAAGGAACCAAGCGAGGTATTGAAAATATCAAAGAAAACGCCAGCGATGCTGCTCAGGGTACAGCAAAAACTGCTCAACGTTCTGCTGAAAACACAAAGATAAGTGCTCAGCGTGCCGCAGAAGATGCTGGCAATGCAGTGGACAAAAAGTTAACAGATGCCAAGACCACTGCTGATGATAAAACTCAAGAGGCGGCCAAAAACACTGGTAACATCTTGGAAAAGGCTGGTAATGCCATCAAAGATGCTGTTAATTAATTAGCTAATAGCCTGTTGTTATTTGCTCATAACTTTCAGTCTGTGAGCAGATGAACCAAGCCCGCATAGGCGGGCTTTTTTGCTGTCGTGTTAAACAGACTAGAGAAATTCACCGCCAATAGCTGTTGCTGTTTGCGCGTACCAATTCTGTAGCCCTAGCCGCTGAATTTCTCGCCAAGGAATATTGTGTTTTCGCGCAAGTTCTGCACAGTCTTCATATTCTGGTTGGACGTTAGTTATCGCTTTTTTGTTTGCTTGTCCTGTCCATGCTACCTTGACGCGCACAACACCGTATTCAGTTTCCACTTGTTGAATTTCTCGTTGGAGAGTGGTGCGTTGCTGAGTTGAGCGACGAATTCCTAAAGTGGTGGTTTCGCGAAACAAAACAGCTTCACAGTTGTGTAGATTTTCTGGATGACAAATCACACTCAGCAAAATTCCTGGGCGAGATTTTTTCATGCCTAAAGACTGGGTAAAGACATCTAAAGCACCTGCGGCAAATAATGCCTCAAACACATAACCTATAGCCTGTGGACTTAAGTCATCAATTTGGGTTTCTAAAACACAGACAGTTTCCAAAGCTGGACTAGCATCACTGGCAATGAATTTTGTTGCGGATGAATTATCTGTGAAACCCACAGTTAATTTATCTGTGACATTCGTTGCCCCATTTATTGCTAAATTTGTTGCTTCACCTAACCATAGGCGTAGAATATTAGCAATAGGTAAATGAATTGAACCAGCACCCAGTCCTACTTGTTTGATGGTCATTGGAGGTGGAGAACCAAAGTCTACAGCAAGAGTTGTTGCGATCGCAGCTCCTGTTGGTGTGACCATTTCCCGTTCGATAGCGTTACTATAAACTGGACAGCCGCGCATTTCCCATAACTTCAAGACTGCTGGTACTGGTACAGCCATTTGCCCGTGCGCAGCTCGAACTGTTCCCCCACCAGTAGGTAGCGGCGAGCAGAATAATAAAGGTAATCCTTGATCATTGCTCTCGATACCCAACCAATCTAAACCCAAACAAGTGCCAACAATATCGACAATGGCATCAACAGCACCCACTTCATGAAAATGAACTTTTTCTGGCGCAATACCGTGTACTGCCCCTTCTGCGACTGCTAGCTGTTGGAATACTGCCAAACTCCAAGCTTCTGCTCGTGATGGTAACCCAGCTTTTTGAATCATCCGCTCAATTTCTGGCAAGTGGCGTCCGTGATGGTGATTGTGTTCATGATGGTGGTGATGATGGTGGTCTACTAAATCCACATGAACTTTGGTAGCCTGTTGAGTATTACGGTGAACAAATTCTGCTCTCAATTGATACTCATGCTCAATCCCTAACCCGTTGAGCTTTTCGGTTAAATACTCTAAAGGAACACCCAAACTAACCACAGATCCCAGGCACATATCACCGGAAATTCCTGTGGGACATTGAAGATACGCAATTTTAGTCATAATGAGTCAAACAATTTTGGATTAGGAATTTTGGATTTTGGATAAAATAATTGATTCCACGAACCGATGTGGGGGCTTGTACCCAACATTCAATTCTGTAGACTGCAAGGCCGCAGCCCGTTCTGCGTTCTAAGTGCTTTTTTCCGTCATTAATTATTAATTGTTTGTTAGTTGCGAGTTGTTAAGTGCTAAAAATACCACTAACGATTAACTACTGGTCTTTTTTTTATTTCTATGGCAAAAATTTTTCAAGTTCATCCTGATAATCCCCAAGTCCGGCGTATAGAGGAAATACAAGCACAACTGCAACGTGGCGCAGTGATGCTTTATCCTACGGATACAGTTTATGCTATTGGTTGTGATTTAAATGCTAAATCAGCAGTGGAGCGAGTAAGACAAATAAAACAGTTGGCAAATGATAAACCACTGACATTTTTATGTCCCTCGCTTTCTAATGTTGCCACTTATGCTTATGTAAGCGATAATGCTTATCGGATGATGAAAAGCTTAATTCCAGGACCGTATACGTTTTTGTTACCTGCAACAAAGTTGGTGCCACGACTGGTACAAAATCCGAAGCGGAAGACCACTGGAATTAGAGTGCCAAATCATACTATGTGTATAGCTTTATTGTCAGCGCTGGCAAACCCAATTATTTCGACTTCAGCACATTTACCACCTAATGATGATATAGATGATGAGTATAATGACAAACAAGCACAAGCTTACCTAACCCGAATAGAATTATTTGACCGTTTGGACAAATTGGTAGATGTGATTGTGGACACTGGGGAGGAACCCAAATATGAAGTTTCTACTATATTAGATATGACAGGAGAAATACCAACGATAGTGCGGCAAGGTTTAGGCTGGGAAAAAGTCGCTGCATGGGTATAAAAGTATAAATATTTAACTTCACGCCCCCAGTTGTCAATTCCATAAAACAGAGTAGAAATGACTCCAGTTTTTAGATTGTCATACCTACAAGATTGGGATTAGGTATGATTTGAAGTGTGAAAAATCTTGGTGCAGTAAGGGTTTGGGGTACTTGGGAATCATGACGGATATCCATGTATCTGTCGCTTTTTAGTGGTTTGTAAAAAAACCGACACACCGCTAATACTGTAACTTTTTCGGTTGTTTTACAGTCATATTGTGTGAACAATTCTGACGGCGACTCTTGATGGATAAAAACCATGAAAGAGATTTGCTTACTGGGGCGTGCCTTGGTAGTGCTGTCTAAGTATTGTTGTACGGTGCAATACCAATTCTAGAAAAGTCATGAAACCAAATCTTCCCAACCTACCCATATCCACACCTTCTTTAAACCACCACGTTTCGACGGAACAATTGCAAGTTTGTAATAGTGATGCTTTGGTGCAACTGCTGTGCAACGAAATGCAATCTCAGGTGAAAACAACACCTACGTCGGTGCAAGCTATAGCAAAGCGCATAGCAAAAGAAGTGGAACGCATCTGCAGCAAAAGTTCGCGCATCCAAACATCAGGACAAATTAAGTCTTGGCTGTTAAACTTGGCAAGGCATCGTTCGCAAAAATGCCTGCGTTACTACCAATTGGGTTCAAAAAAAGGTCGTGTAGAATTACATAGCCAATTGGGGGCGATGGTTTACCGGCACATTATCATATCAAGTTCTGATTTAGGGTTTGAAGCTCGTTACAACTTGATTGAAGATTTCCTACAAGCATTTTATCTGGAAGCTATCAAAGCTTTCCGGCGTGAAAACGAACTTCCGGAAGATTATACCCCACGTACTCAACTAGAACTCGCAGAATATATGGCGTTTACAGAACAATATGCCAAACGTCGCATCAATCTGCCTGGCGGTAATCAACAGTTGGTTATATTACGTGCTCAAAGTTTTGCTCGTCGTTTACCTCAAGAAACTACTGTAGATATTGAACAAGCTGTTGAGTCGGCTAAGAGCGAAGAAGCAGAATCTTATCAGCGCACGAGCGCGGTTCAACAAGTTCGCTCTCAGATGACAGCACAATCTCAGTTTGATCCTGCTGAAGATTCCGAGCGCGATCGCGTCATCTCAGAATTAGTAAAATATTTAGAAGCTCACGGTCAAACTGACTGCATAGATTATCTATCTTTAAAACTGCAGGATCTCTCAGCACCAGAAATTGACCAAATTCTCGGTTTAACCACCCGCCAGCGCGATTATCTACAACAGCGTTTTAAGTATCATGTAGAAAAGTTTGCTAAGCAACACCAGTGGCAGTTGGTACATCAATGGTTAGGCGCAGGGCTAGAACAGAAATTGGGTTTATCCTCCCAACAGTGGGAAGTATTTGTCAGTCAACTTTCGGAACAGCAACAGCAAATTTTGCAGCTCAAAACTGCAAAACACAGTGATCAAGCGATCGCCAGAACAATCAAATGTACTCCCAAACAGCTACAAAAGCGCTGGACTCAAATGTTAGAAATTGCATGGACTATCCGCAACGGTAGTACAGGAATGCAGGCAGGCTAAAGTTGTAGTGAATTGTATCAACCAAGAAGCTAGTCTTATTCAATTTTCTAGAGTTTATCCTATTTGTTTAATGTTAAACATAGATAATCTATTCGTTGTTCTAACTCAAAAATCTGCTGTTCACCTTTCCTTCTCTATTTCCGATCTATTGGGAAATAGAGGAGGGTAATGGGGGACAAAGGAAGAGTTGCAGAGTTCAATAATTCTCAAATGTTGCCGCCAAAAGTAAATTATTCTTAAAATCAAAGCTATAATTTATAGTCAGCTTTTTCTTTTCAATATTTGGAGAGCAATGACTCAAGGTGGCAGAGCAAATCAGTCTGGCAACGTCTTGGAAAAAACTGTAGAAGGAACTTTGTTAGGGCATGGGTATGAGTTAGTCGGTTCTAATCTCGTAAAGAAGAAGCGTTTGGGATATCTTATAAGCTGCACAAGTCTTCCAAAACGATACGCAAGACAGGTTTACATTGGATCAGGAATTTATGGTACTGATATTTCTGTAGACTTTTACATCATTGGTTCAGCAACAACTCCTTCTGGTTTAATCATTGAATGTAAATGGCAGCAAATTAATGGCTCAGTTGATGAAAAACTTCCTTACGTTAATTTGAACATCCAGAATTGCTACCCTGCACCAGCTATTGTTTTGATTGACGGTGGAGGAATGAAACCAGGCTCAATTAACTGGTTAAAAAACCAAGTAGCTCATAATCAAAATTTATTAGCAGTTCATAATTTAAGTAGTTTTGTTGCTTGGACTAACAATAACCTTTAATACATCTTTAATACGAAGTAATTAACAATTCGTTAATGACGCCACGTTTTTTTGCATTAGAATTAATTGATCTCCCAGCTAACACAGTATGTATATGAAAATCTTTGTAAAGCTCGCGAATAAATGAAGTGTCTGAATTAGATAGCATCACTTTGACGCCACGTTTTGCGAGTTCTCCAAAGACTTCTCTTAGTTTATTTTGCTCTTTTTCATGAAAACTATAACGACTATATGATGTAAAATTACTGGTGGTACTGACTGGATAATACGGTGGATCAAAGTAGATAAAATCATCTTCATTGCTAGCATCATCTAGCACTTCTTCAAAACCTCTGACTTTTATCTCTGCTGATTGCAAAGCAAGTGATGCTGAACGTAAGCTAGATGAATCACAAATATTAGGTTTTTTGTATCTGCCCATTGGTACATTAAATTTGCCTTTGGAGTTTTCTCTGTAAAGACCGTTAAAACAAGTTTTGTTCAAATATATTAAACGAGCTGCTTTTTTTACTTCACTATCCTCAACAGTAGTTCGCATTTGATAGTAATAATCTTTATTATGTTGCTTTTCATGATATTGGAGAATATTAATTAATTCATCTAGATGATTTTTGACGCAATCATAAGTATTAATGAGTTCTGAATTAATATCAGTTAAAATCGCTTGCTTAGGCCTAGTATACAAATAGAAAAAAACTGCTCCACCTCCTAGAAATGGCTCATAGTAATTTTGGAATTCATTAGGAAAATAGGTATCATATCTTGGAATTAGTCTGCTTTTTCCACCTGCCCATTTTAAAAATGGACGCGGAAAATCTTTTTTATCAACTTGACTCAACATTTAAAAATTAATTAATATAGTTATTTAATTAGTGTCAATAATTATATTATATACCAATTATATTTACGATTGTAACATTAATTTAAACCAACCACAAAAACGCGAAGTTCGCTAAGACAAGAAAGGAAAAGAGAATATCATGCATGAATTATTTAGAAATGCGATATCTTTAGATTAATTTAAGTAGCTCAAGATTTCAAAATAATGTACAAGAGAGTATTTGCGATTACTTCGTTAACATAGTTCCGCTTGCAGCGGACATTTTATGTTTCCTTAAGTTGAGCAACTTAGTAATTCTCTCATGTCAGATTACAATGAGAAGAAATAAACTTATCAAAAAAACGTGTCGTCTATAACAAGGTAGTCTAAATCTAGATGTTTGACGGATTCTGGAAAAATATTTCTCGCTACGCTAGCTATTTCATTACAACACTTTTGGGTGTGCTCTTGAATGCTTATGCGCCTTTGATACCTCTTTTTAAACGCCCAGTCACCTTAATACCTATTTTGGGCTTGTTTTTAGGCGCTCTGGTTTTTCTTACTCTCACGCTGCGTGCGATGCTTGGTTTGAGTACAATTTAGACTATGACTTTGGTGGGAGGTTCACTCCCCTAACAAAGTCGTATTTATGTAATGTGTAGTAGATCCTCTGTGAGGAGACGAATTTTATGGCTACAGATCGCCGCGTTTCCCGCGTTGCTGAGTTGATTAAACGGGAAGTTAGCCAAATGTTACTCAACGGTATCAAGGATGATCGTGTGGGGACAGGAATGGTGAGTGTGACTGACGTTGATGTATCTGGAGATTTGCAACATGCAAAAATCTACGTCAGTATTTATGGCACAGAGGAAGCCAAAGCAGAAACAATGGCTGGATTAAAGTCAGCGACAGGTTACGTCCGCAGTGAACTGGGTGCACGAGTGCGTCTGCGTCGCACACCAGAGGTGGTGTTTCTTGAAGATCGATCTATAGAACGTGGTACAAAGGTGTTGTCGCTTTTAAACAAGCTTCAGCTAGAACGTCAACTAGAAAATCCGGCAGAAGAAAATAAAGATAACTTCGTTGAATAATAAAGATTTATGTCCGGAGGATTAAGTAACGTAAACAACAATTAATTAAAGTACGTCAGCTAAACATTAAACAGACACGACTAGTCGTGTCTGTTTAAATTTGCTTAATGCAAAGCTCACTGAGAGGGCAGTTACAACAATTTACAGGTTACAGACTACGTTTGAGTGAGGGAGTAAGGCAAGGAATGAGGGAATGTTAGAGCAGCGAGCCGTAGGCTGGGAATGAGGGAGTGAGGGAGTGAGGGAATGAGGGAATGAGGGAGTTATTTTTCTCCCTGTTCACTGTTCACTGTTCACTGTTCACTGTTCACTGTTAAGAGTTTGTGCTTATTTTAAAAGGCAGAGTAGTTTACAAAACTAAAGACCAGCCAGTTAACAGAGGGTTAATTGTGGGGTTTCGGGTATGGTGCAAATTCTTTTCCCTACATCTAACATAGGGACAATATCTTTCGTCTGATCCAATCGGACTGTTAAACGTCTATTTTTGCTTAGCAAACTCTAAAATGAGATTTTGACTTGACATGCCATGTCTAAAGAAAAAAGCCATTGATATTTGCTTAGCAAACTATAAGATAGCTGTGCGTACTCCTGCTTTTTGTGTTGGGTTTTCTCTTTTTGAATTTTGTAATTGTAACTGCCTATGCTGCCCGATATAGACAAACTCTCCCTGGCTGAACAGGTGGCTCAGATGATCGTTGTTCGTGCCTCGGGCTTTTTATTCGATCACCAAATTCAGTATCCTGTCTGGGAACCACCAGCAGCAAAACTCCAACACTGGGTGCAAGACTTAGGGGTTGGTGGAGTGATTTTACTGGGGGGAAGTGCTGGGGAATTAGCTATCAGGACACAACAATTACAAAAATGGGCGAAAACTCCTTTACTGATTGCTGCTGATATTGAAGAAGGTGTCGGACAGCGCTTTAGTGGATCAACTTGGTTTCCGCCACCAATGGCATTAGCCTCTATCTTCCGCAAGGATCAAAAGTTGGGTTTGGATTATGCCCAAAAAATGGGAGCCGTCACTGCACAAGAAGCTTTAGCCATTGGGATTAACTGGGTATTAGCTCCTGTGGTGGATGTGAACAATAATCCTGATAATCCTGTGATTAATGTTCGCGCTTTTGGCGAAACGCCTGATGAGGTTAGTCAGTTGGCTTGCGCCTTTATTCGTGGTGCAAAAAGTTATTCTGTCCTGACAACGGCGAAGCATTTCCCAGGGCATGGCGATACGGCTGTTGATTCTCATCTGGATTTACCAGTGATCCCGCACTCTTTAGAGCGACTGGCACAAGTGGAATTACCACCTTTTGCAGCGGCGATCGCCTCGGGTGTAGATACAGTCATGAGCGCTCACCTATTAATACCCAGTTTAGATCCAGAACTACCAGCGACCTTGTCACACAAAATATTAACAGGGCAGTTGCGGCAAAAATTAGGCTTTGAAGGCTTGATCACCACAGATGCTTTGGTTATGGGTGCTATTACCAACCGCTATGGAGCTTCGGTTGCTCCTGTGATGGCTGTGGAGGCTGGTGCTGATATTTTACTCATGCCTGTTGATCCCGAAGAGGCTATTAGTGCTGTATGTAGCGCTGTTGAAAGTGGTCGGATTTCGCGATCGCGCATTCGCGACTCTGTTGAGCGTATTTGGCAAGCGAAGAGCAAAATCTCTTCTGAACCAGTCACTACTACAGGTTTTATCGAGCGCACGGCTCAAAAGGATTCTCTTGAGATTGTTGGTGAGATTTTGCAGCAAAGCCAAATCATTCATGGCTCCGCGTTAGCATTAGAGCAAGTTATAAATGTCATAAAACTTAATAATAAGCAAAAAGTGAATTTATACAATATAATCGTTGTTGATGAGAGCTTAAATTGTAGCTTTTTAGACAAATTTTCGCCAGTAATTACACGTACGAAGAAGATGGGATATAAAATTCAAATTGTTGATTATCAGACTCAAAATACCAGCAACTTGGAGGAAAATCATCCGACTTTACTACAGGTCTTTATTAGAGGAAATCCATTTCGTGGGAGTGCAGGACTTACTAAGGCAGCAGAAGGCTTACTTAAGAAATTGTTAACAACCAAGGACTTACAAGCTTTTGTCTTATACGGTAGTCCATATGTATGGCAACAATTTATACCTTTACTTCCGAAGGATGTTCCTGGTGTATTTTCTTATGGGCAAATGTCAGCAGCACAAGAGTGCGCTCTACGCACCCTCTTTGGTATGTAGAGAATCTATCTGGAAAAACATTTTCTCTTGCCAGACCGTGCTTTTTAGCAGCCACTAAAACAGCCTTAACAACGTCAGCAAGATCAATCAACTCTCTTAATGTGTTAGCGTGCAATACAATTTAAGCAAATGTCAGGACTCGTTGATTTTCGTAACATTTCTTCATATAATTTTAGGATGTATAGCGTCAAAATGAAAATAGTTCCGTATATAAAACTACAAAACCCCGACGACTAGCTTTCCATATCTATCAACGTTTGTTCCTAAGGGATTTTGGGAAATCAATTAAGTGTTAAATTGTGAGCAAAAACCATGAGTGTGAATACGGTGCCTTCTATCAGTTACTATTCTCTAGATGTGATACAAGATGAAGCACGCCGACTGGTGCAAAAGGGCTTGGTCAGCAGACAGCAGCCGATTTATACCTTGTGCCAATACATCCCGGCTAGAGAGTGGGTATGTATTGAATGTGAGCTAGAAAAGTGTGATTTCTTGCTGCGCGATCGCATTGCCGATCTGATCGGTCGGGAACAGTGGGAAAACGACTAATCAGTTTTTCATTTTTGATTGTGGAATGGGATATAGAAATTGATAAAAAGGGATTTAACCCTCAAATTGAAATGTAATCTCTGCTTTTTATGAACCTTTTCCAGTCCAAAATCTTAAATATCCCATCTTCCCTCGATACAAAAGTGTTTTCTGGAGATTCTTAATCTACATTCGCCTTGCAACCACCCGTCAAAGTAGCCCTAGAAGTGTTGCTGAACATTGGGTATAGAGATTTTAGGGTGTTAATGCCACATTTAGATATGTGAATTCCGGAGCAGTTCAATTTCAGCAAGTGCTCCGGAAGTTTTGTATATCTGACAATATACAGGTTAAGTTACCCGACTTGTTCGAGATACTGGTTGATGTCTTCTATGACGCGCGTCAGTTCGGCTTCTGTTGTCAAGCGAATAGTCGCATCGCGGACAGTTAGCAATACTTTGGCTGCAAACGGAGTAGACCAAATATTGGGATTACAAAAAATTTCTAAAAATACCTCTCCTGTGTAACGATATTCCATTGGACGCTGGGGACTGGGTTTACCACCAGGGGTGGTTTTAGCAGCAACAGCTTTGAGGCTTTGCATCAACTCATCCAGTGCTGCTTTAAATTCTCGTGCGGCTTGAGGTGAAAAACTAAAAGAGACGGAACCTTCTACTAAGTTCAGTGTCAGACGATTTTCGGACATGAGCTACTGATAAAAACTTCTATAGCAATCGTAAATGATTCGTGAACACTCATTTGGGGAGATCAGGGAGGAGTTCGTGCTTGAACAAACAAAGTGAACCTGATACGGATAGCATGCAATTTGATTTTCTGTGCGCCTGCTGTTTTGGTAAAGTTGAACGTATCGGCGGCGAACAACCTCGCGATGACACGATTTTCTTTGCCGAATGCGCGGATGGGTAGGTGTAGAAAAAGAGGTTTGAAAAAAAATGGCTGGATTGCTTACAGGACAGGAATTTCAGACAAAAATCTTTTACAACCATCCGCGCCCCCTGCCCAGACTGGATTCCAGCCATTTGCTGTCAAGCAATTTACTTTTTCTAGTGCTATCATTACATCATCCGCGATTTAGAACCTTGAAAAGTTTATATAGTGCAGCTTTCTAACTGCCGCAGTTGAAATTTCTCTTACTCCCTATTAGGGATTGAAACCACAACAACCACATCTCCTTTTGTAGGCATCCAAGTTGAAATTTCTCTTACTCCCTATTAGGGATTGAAACAGGAAAAGCTTTTGCATATATAGCGACTAATATTGTTGAAATTTCTCTTACTCCCTATTAGGGATTGAAACATGAACCATCGCCATTTCTTGAGGAACATTCCCAGGTTGAAATTTCTCTTACTCCCTATTAGGGATTGAAACATTCTCTCCCAACCTTGCAAACCACCTATGAGGTTGAAATTTCTCTTACTCCCTATTAGGGATTGAAACTATAGTCAATCTCTGTATAACTGAATTTTTATCTGTTGAAATTTCTCTTACTCCCTATTAGGGATTGAAACCTGAATTAATAGTTGGTACTTTTACTTGCCCAGATCCGTTGAAATTTCTCTTACTCCCTATTAGGGATTGAAACGTTAACAGTAACAGTTGTAGTAGCCCACAAAAATTGTTGAAATTTCTCTTACTCCCTATTAGGGATTGAAACCAAAAATAGCAACAGGACAAATTGCGATCGCAGTTGAAATTTCTCTTACTCCCTATTAGGGATTGAAACTAAAGTGTATTCTGTCCCATCTGCTAGGTAAGTTGAAATTTCTCTTACTCCCTATTAGGGATTGAAACTCTAGTTCACTGTCATCATCAGTATTGGCTTTGGTCGTTGAAATTTCTCTTACTCCCTATTAGGGATTGAAACTCCATAATTGCACCTCAAACCAAAGGAATTGAACGTTGAAATTTCTCTTACTCCCTATTAGGGATTGAAACGTTACAGGAATTGAGCGTTACGACTATCAACAGAAGTTGAAATTTCTCTTACTCCCTATTAGGGATTGAAACGGTTTGCGTTGGGTAATGTCGAAGCAGATTGTTGGTTGAAATTTCTCTTACTCCCTATTAGGGATTGAAACTTCCAAGTAACTTTAACTATAATCGCATGATTATTTAGGTTGAAATTTCTCTTACTCCCTATTAGGGATTGAAACGTCGGCTTTCAGCTTTAAGTCTTGGATACCATAAGGTTGAAATTTCTCTTACTCCCTATTAGGGATTGAAACTTTAATATCTTGGTCAACTACAGCGCAAGGGCTGCAAGTGGTTGAAATTTCTCTTACTCCCTATTAGGGATTGAAACGAATGTTTCCTATCAGTCTATTATTGTCATTGTTAGTTGAAATTTCTCTTACTCCCTATTAGGGATTGAAACTAATTTGGGATGATGCAGCCATCCAACAAATTAAAGTTGAAATTTCTCTTACTCCCTATTAGGGATTGAAACGGAAGAAGAGGTGAACGCTCGTTTTGAACTACGAGTAGGTTGAAATTTCTCTTACTCCCTATTAGGGATTGAACCGATTGAAAAACTTTTAATGATAAAAAATATAATTACATCAAAAAGCTATAGCTAATGTTCAAAGAAATTGACGAAAAATTAGCTAAAAATATTCCCAACAAAACCCAATTATTCGTTCCTTTAACAATAAAGTAAATCCTTATCATGTAAGACTTTGAAAGATTTTTGACACTTTGCGATCTAAACTTAGATTTATCTAAGCTGATAAAAAAAAGACTTTATGACTCAAGATAACCGCGCAAAAGTGCGAAAGGTTTTAATTATTACCTTAGTGCTGAATATCTTTGTCATGGTGTTAAAAGCTGTCGTAGGAAACTTGACAGGTTCTCTGAGTTTGACTGCTGATGCTTTACATAGTGTGACTGATAGCGCCAACAATATATTAGGATTGATTGCCAGTCGGTTTTCTTCCCCAAAACCAGATCGGGATCATCCATACGGGCATTTAAAATTTGAAGCAGTAGGGGCGTTGGGAATTTCTGCTTTTTTAGGTATAGCTTGTTTTGAAATTCTCCAGGGGGCGGTTGAACGAATCATCAATGGTGGTGGTAAGCCCATCACAATATCACCACCAGAGTTAGGGTTATTACTGGTTGTCTTGGGTGTAAATATTTTCGTGGCGTTTTACGAACGTCGTATAGGACAACGGGTGAGAAGCCCAATTTTGATTGCTGACGCCAAACACACTATGAGTGACATCTGGGTAACAATCTCTGTGATTGCTGGTTTGATTGGTGTGTGGCTAGGTTTTGAGTGGCTAGATTTGGCTTTGGCTTTTCCTGTGGCTTTGTTAGTCTTTTGGAGTGGCTGGACTGTTTTAAAAGAAAATTTACCTTGGCTTGTTGATAGGATGGCGATCGCCCCAGAAGTGATTCATGCGATCGCACTTTCTGTTCCTGGAGTCGTTAACTGTCATGATATTGCTTCTCGTGGTGTGATCGGTCGTCAAGTCTTCATCGAAATGCATTTAATAGTCGATGCACCTGAGGTAGAAACTGCCCACCGTATCACCGAGGAAGTTGAAAAGCGACTAGAAGAACGTTTCAGTCCAGTTAGAATTTTGATTCACGTCGAACCACCTGCTTACCAGTCGAACCATGTTTCCTTCTAGCCCTGACTACTGCGTAAAAATTTTTCCCTCTCCTTAACAAGGAGAGGGATGCCCGATAGGGCAGGGTGAGGTTTTACACTTGGCTACTTGCTGGTGCAAAAAACAAATCAGGTGGGCATTTGAAATTACTCCCACTCAATAGTTCCAGGCGGCTTGGAGGTGATATCGTAAACCACTCGGTTAACACCTTTGACTTCATTCACAATCCGGTTAGAAATCACTTCTAAGACATCATAAGGCACACGCGCCCAGTCAGCAGTCATACCATCTTCACTGGTGACAATCCGCAAAACGATGGGGAAAGCATAAGTACGTTGGTCGCCCATAACACCTACACTGCGAATTGGTAGTAAAACAGCAAATGCTTGCCAGTAATCGTGATACAAATCACGTTTGTTAATTTCTTGACGCACAATTAAGTCTGCATCACGTAAAATATTTAACCTTTCGGCAGTAATTTCGCCTATAATGCGAATCGCTAAACCCGGTCCAGGAAAAGGATGCCGTTGGACAATTTCTTCTGGTAAACCAATAGCACGTCCTACTTTACGGACTTCATCTTTGAACAGTTTCCGTAACGGTTCCACCAGTTTGAATCGCAAGTCTTTGGGCAATCCACCAACGTTGTGATGGCTTTTGATTTTCACCGCCACCCGTTCTCCAGTTTGTGGATCAACGTTGGTATTAGCAGATTCAATAACGTCTGGATAAAGCGTGCCTTGAGCTAGATAATCAAAAGGTCCGAGGCGTCTGGATGTTTCCTCAAAAGCACTGATAAATCCATGCCCAATTATACGACGTTTTTCTTCGGGGTCAGTAATGCCGGACAGTGAAGAAAGGAAGCGTTCCCTAGCGTTGACATATTCTACCGGAATGTGAAATTGTTCTTGGAACAGTTTTATCAGTCGTTCTGGCTCATATTTTCGCATAAAGCCTTGGTCGATAAAAACACAAGTCAACTGATCCCCAATAGCTTTATGCAGCAAGAATGCCAAGGTTGAAGAATCGACTCCTCCAGAAAGCGCCAACAGCACACGTTTCTCGCCAACTCTGGCGCGGATTTCTCGAATAGCTTCTTCGACAAAAGCGATAGTTGTCCAAGTCGGTTCACACTCGCAGATATGGTATACAAAGTTACGGATTAAAGCTATACCACCAACAGAATGCACTACTTCTGGATGGAATTGGACGCCGTAAAGTTTCTTGTCGTGATGAGCAATAGCTGCACACGGAGTATTTTCCGTATGTGCCAGTAATTCAAATTGTTCTGGCATCTGAGTGATAGAGTCTGCGTGGCTCATCCACATCGTCGTACCATCTTCAACATTAGTGAGCAAATCTGTGGGATCATCTATATAGAGTGATGCTTTACCATACTCACCTCGATCAGCTCTTGCCACTTCCCCGCCCAGCTGTTGCACCATCAGTTGCATACCGTAGCACACACCTAAAATCGGAAGTCTCATATTCCAAATTTCTGGGTCACACCGGGGAGCACCATTGTCATAAACTGAATTGGGACCTCCAGAAAGGATAATCCCCTTAGGATTGAGTTGACGTAGTTGTTCAGCTGTGGTGCGATAAGAAAGGACTTCAGAATATACTTGGGTTTCACGAATTCGGCGGGCAATCAGTTCAGAATACTGAGAACCGAAATCGAGAATAACAATCATTTGGCGATTAAGCGGCCTTAAAGATTCAACTTTTTCAGGCGCTTGTTCTGTTGGTAGAGTCACCGCAGTGTTCATGGCAGGGAAGATGTGAGTGTAAGAAGAAATTGTCGCTTATCAGGTTAAAAACAATACCATTTCTCTGCGTTGTCAGGCTGTGATGGTAGTAGAAACCCTCTGCACACGCGACTTTGAGTGCGTCTGCTTAGCCGATAGTTATGTGTAAATGGTATTAAGAAGAAAAACTTACCCTAGATTGGTAAAATATTATAGCCTGATTGGTGAATCTTAAGATTATTTATAATAAATTAACATAATTTTGCTATTATCAAACTCCCATTTGTGACAACAGGACTTGCATATTGTCCCAAGAAAGTCCTTGTTGAATGTAGCGGGGTGCTTCCGGATTATAAGGACTGGCTACGCGGTCAATTTTGATAATTTTTGCTTCATCTTGCAGCACAGGAACATCGGGGTCAAAGGCAGTTGGGCGCGTTAAAGAACTGGAAAAGCCTTTAAAAATGGCAATTTGGTCTTCCTCACCCGCAATTTCCACACTGACAAGCAGGACTTCTTGGGGACGTTTGACGGTATATTGTTCTAGACGCTTGCTGATAGAATTGTTCATTTTAAAAATGACGTGTCTATTAATGTTTCTGAAGAGTAGCCCTATAGGCAGCGCAGCACCCGCTACGAATGAAAGAAACACCTTTTTCCCGTGATCCCCCTACACCCCTGTGTTTACTCAGAACTACTGCGGTGTTGCTGAGCGTCCCTGCTTACCTAGTTTAACGACAACGAAGTAACTTAAGTAAAGCACATAAATAATTAAACCAACGATACCCAGAAAGCCGAGAAAGCCAGGTTTGGAGTTGGGATGGAAATAATCTTTAAATAGTAATGGAGCTTCAAGCCAAACGCGACAATAAGGAGTTGCCATCGCGCTTGAGGAAAAAGCACAACCCACAAAAGGTATAAAGGCAATTGCGCTCAAAATACAATACACCGTCGTAGCCCAGCGCCAGGAGGTAAAAAGCAGCTTTAAAGGTCCATTTGACAGATATTCAATTTCATCGTTGAGATCCACCCAGAACCACAGAGAAATAGGAATCAGAATCAGACCCATCAGCCCTGAGATAAAACTCACTCCAAAGCCAGCAATCATTAAGTAGATGGTGATTGCCAATAAACTCGCGACTCGCCAGTAAATCGTGAGCAAACGTTGTATCGCTTCGGCTTTTTCTACATATGCCCAAATTAGCAGAATAATGGGGATAATTACCGCGAATAATACTGCTAATCGGTAGTCCATCCAGACAAACGGACGAAACCAGAGTTCATTATTCATAATTTTTTTATGAGAAATCAACAATTATAGTGAATAGTCAATAAGTATATGATATTACTCATTAGCCTTGTACTTTTTTCTTTAGAAAGAAACAGCCATTCCCAACCCTTTATCTAGATGAGGGATAAAAAGAAAATCTCACCCCCTACGCACATTTCCAATTTTCTACAGAAAATGGAATGGGTTTGAAGTGAGATTTTGTACAACGAGGTATTTAAAATGCAAGATAGCCAGTAAACTGATTCTGATTACTTGCAAACGTACCATAAATAAAGTGCTGGACGAATCAGTTTTTAATCATCGTAAATTCTGCACTCATCTGCATCTGGATTATCATCACAGTACCTTTCAAGAGAGTTTTTGGTTTTTTGATTAGACTTTTGGTGGGCAGCTTCGGCTTGTAGTTCTTCTACTGCATCCCAAGCGGCAGCGCACTCAGCAGAGTTACTACCTGAGGTATCGCAGGTAGCACGAGCTTGTTCACGTTCTTGTTCGATTGTCTCTTGTATGTTGCTCATGTTCCTAGTCTTGTTGTGTTTTCAATACAAGTATAGAAAAAATTCAAAAATGACAGTTTTTGCACTATGCTTCCCATTTTACTGTTGTTGACCAAAAGTTGTCTCACCAGTAAGTGAGGGAATGTACTCCATAACTATTACAGTAAACCGTATTAATGGTTTTTTATTCGTCTTTATCTTTTAAGATTTTGGATTTTGGCTATAAAGATAAATTATACAATTTATTTTGGTCGGCAGTTCACCACATCGCCTAAGCTATGGCTCGTGCGAAGCACTACTATGAGTCTAGCAGGAGTCTTCTCGTCGGTTCTTGATAGGATAAAAATAAAAACCGATTAGCCTCAAAAAAAAGAATGGAAAACTCATGGCAGACCAAATACAGTGGGCAAACGCTTTATCAACCCGTCCTTCTTTGGAAGCAGCTGTTGCAGATGTGGTACAACAAGCTGTCTCGTCGTTAACAGCACCTGCTGATTTAGGGCTGGTATTCATTTCGTCTGCTTTTACAAGTGAGTATTCTCGGCTTTTACCCTTACTTGCTGAGCGACTTTCTGTACCTGTGCTTATTGGTTGTAGCGGTGGTGGTGTTATTGGGACAACTGGGCGCGGACAAACCGAAGAGTTGGAAGCAGAACCTGCCCTCAGTTTGACCTTAGCGCATCTGCCCGAAGTAAGTGTAAAAGGTTTTCATATTGTTCCTGAAGAATTACCTGATTTAGATAGCCCGCCAGATGATTGGATTGATTTGATCGGTATGCCATCAACACCAGCGCCACAGTTTATATTGCTGTCTGGCTCGTTCTCATCTGGAATTAACGATTTACTACAAGGGATAGACTTTGCTTATCCTGGGTCGGTGACAGTGGGAGGACAAGCAAGTGGAGCCGGTTTGGGAGGTCGTATCGCCTTATTTTACAATGACAAAGTGTATACTGAAGGGACAATTGGCGTCGCTTTGAGTGGTAATATTGTCTTGGAAACTATTGTGGCACAAGGATGCCGACCGATTGGGAAACTGCACCAAGTTACAAAAAGCGATCGCAATATCATCCTGGAACTGGATGAACGAATACCACTGCTTATCTTGCGAGATCTGATTGCCAACTTAAGTGAAGAAGACCGAATCCTGGCACAACATTCTTTATTTGTTGGGTTGGCGATGGATGGATTCAAGCAAGATTTGCACCAGGGAGACTTTTTGATTCGTAGCATCCTCGGAGTCGATCCAACAGCCGGGGCAATTGCGATCGCAGACTATATTCGACCAGGACAACGCCTACAATTTCACCTACGCGACGCTCAAACTTCTGCTGAAGACTTGGAATTTCTCTTAGAAAGTTATTACACAAAACAAGTTGCACAACCGTCTGCAGTTGGTGCCCTGATGTTTTCCTGTGTGGGACGTGGTGAAGGACTCTACCAAAAACCTAATTTTGATTCTGAGCTTTTTAGGCGTTATCTCAAAGATATTCCAATAGCCGGCTTCTTTTGTGGCGGTGAAATCGGTCCTGTGGGTGGCAGTACTTTGCTACACAATTATACCTCTGTTTTTGGAATTTGCCGTGCGATCAAAGACTCAGGAATAAGTTAGAGATTTTTCCTTGTCCACTAAAGTAACAATGTAGTGTTGTTATCAATAAAGGATGGGGTTCCGCTAGGGGCTACAGCACCATATTTCTCAAAGTAGCGACGCAGTTCTGGTGGAAAGTTGGGATAATCAAACACAGCATCTCCATTCGCCATATCTGCCCAAAACTCGCGTAAGCTGGGAGCTAATTCTGTTGCCTGGGACATTGGCAGGTTTAAGGGAGGCAGAGTGAGGAACTTGACGAGAAAGGGAAAACTGCGATCGCCCATCCACTTCTTAGATGTCTGTTGCAAGTTCGGGAAATCAGGAACTGATTGTACTCTATGCGATAAAATTTGCAACCATGCATTACCGTAATTATCCTGGTGGCACTCTAATATCCGGTAAGGATGAGGATAGCTGACTAAAGAACCTGTTGTTATATCGTATACACCATCCTCATAAGCAACATCTTGAACGTGCAAGTGTCCTGTGAACACCAGCCGAACGCCGTACCGCTTTAGGATTTGTAATAGTTCTGTTGCATTTCCTAACATATAGCGATTTGCCATTGGGTGGCGTGATTGATTAGGCAGGTGTTCAACAACATTGTGATGCACCATGACTAAGACAAATTCATCACCAGTCCCAGCTAAAACTTCTTCTAACCACTGTAGCTGTTGAGTATCTAACCGTCCTATCTGCTGTCCTTCGTCGTCAAAACAGTTAGAATTCAAACCGATAAGCCTAACACCTGGCAGTAACTGACAAGTGTAGTAAAGTTGGTCAGTATCCTCGTAGCCAAACTTGCGGTAATAGTGCGGAAAATCTGAGATCGCAATGGATTGCTCATTCGCCTTTACAACAGGAACATCATGATTACCAGGAACAACATAACTAGGAAAGGGAAGCTGTGCTAAGCGTTCTTGCAACCAAGCATGATTTTCTGGTTCGCCGTGCTGGGTTAAATCTCCTGGAAGCAAAAGAAAATCTATATTAAGTTGTGTTAAATGTTCTAGTACACTTTCAAAGGCGGGGATGCTAACTTCCACCAAATGAAAACGACTGGGATGATTCCAGATTGTATGGGGAAGCGCAAGGTGTAAGTCGCTAACTACAGCAAAGCGAAAATTTGAAATCATTGATTTTATGACAATCTCAAAAGTAGGGTGTAAAAAACTCTTTTTAGAAAGAGTATAACCCTTGCTTTGCCACGCTGCTTGCCAGTGATCTCGCTTAACATTTGTACATAAAATCTGTCAATTTTTCTTGTTGATCAAGAAAAAGGCAGAATTTGAGCGAAATATTGGCGATTTTTCTGGTTTGTCTAACTAATTTTGTTGCAGCTAACCAACATACTTGACGTTAGCGATATATCGCGATACAAATAAGATATGTTGAACAAAAAAGAAAATTATCCTATGCATGACCGAATAAGATTACATGAGCCACAGGGCGAACATGATGAGCACAGACACGGACACCATCCTCACAGAGGAGAAGGTGGACGCAGAGGCAGAGGAGGACCTCCCAATCCAGAGGGCGAACATGATGAGCACAGACACGGACACCATCCTCACAGAGGAGAAGGCGGACGCAGAGGCAGAGGAGGACCTCCCAGAAGAGGAGAGGGCAAAGTCCGGCGTGGTGAGGCGCGTTACCTACTTCTTGACGCACTGCGCGACGAACCCAAACACGGGTATGAGATTATCAAAGCGCTGGAAGAGCGATCGTCTGGACAGTACGCCCCTAGCCCTGGCACAGTCTATCCAACCCTGCAATATCTAGAAGATATGGGGCTGGTGCGTGCCGATCAAGAAGCCGCGCGGCGCGTCTATCATCTAACCGATACTGGTCGAACCGAGTTGGAGGTTCACGCGCAGGAAGTGGAAGCTTTTTGGGCGCGATTTACTGAACCTAAGACATCTGACGCCATTCGAGCCGAAATCGGTTTTCTGGAGGACGAATTAGAACACTTGATGCGGACAGTATGGGGCGGCTTACGAAATGCCCTGAACCGAGATGATCAAAAGACAGTCCGTCGTGTCCGCGAAGTGATTGAACACTCCCAAAATGAGGTGCGGCGCATCCTTACAGAACCCGACAGCTTAAGAGACAATCAGGAATAACCGTATTTTTTTGATTGTTTTTGATTGACAGATATTGGGTTTGGTGAAAAGGAGAGTCAATTTTGGCATTTGTTAGAGTCCGTCAACACGTTAATCCGCTTGCGCAAAAGTATCAAACACTGATCAATCCCCTAGACTGGGAAAAAGTTTACGCCAAGCCAAAAGCACCGCTACATCTGGATATTGGATCTGCACGAGGGCGCTTTTTGTTAAGTATGGCGAAAATTGAACCAGACTGGAATTTTCTAGGTTTAGAAATTCGGGAACCTTTGGTAGTGGAAGCGAATAAGTGGCGGGATGAGTTGGGACTGACAAATCTCCATTATGTGTTTTGCAATGTGAATAACTCATTGCGATCGCTTTTCTCTTCCTTACCTAAAGAAAGTCTACAACGCGTCACAATTCAATTTCCCGACCCCTGGTTTAAAAACCGCCATGCAAAACGGCGAGTCGTCCAACCAGAATTAGTTGCAGAACTGGCAGAATTTATAGTACCTGGGGGTATTGTATTTTTGCAATCGGATATTGAGTTTGTGGCGATGGAGATGTGCGATCGCTTTACAAATCATCCCGCTATTCAAAGACTTGGTACAGGAGAATGGCTAGCCCAAAATCCGCTACCAGTTTCCACAGAACGAGAGATAGGGACAATCAACAAGGGTGAACCTGTTTATCGTGCTTTGTTTGAAAAAGTGAGATGAACGGGGAGAAGTTCTTGATTTGGTAATACGTCTCACTTAGGGTGCACAGATGGTTTTGACTTGCCCACTGATTAACTCGAAATTGCGGTAGTGTGTAGCGCCACCGCAATTTTAGAGTGCTTGGATAAGCCGAACGCTTGACGCTACGCACATCGCCTGAATCAGTGGTTGCTTTTGACCCAGAATTTGATCATCCCCAATTTGGGTGTAAAGAAATTGTATTTAATTTTCATAGAACCTTGCGGTAGGTGGGAAACTCAGAGTCTTTAGACCTGAGAGGAAAACGACACGAGCGACTTTAGTCGCCTTGTTCCATTACCGCCTTGGGGTTACTTAAATTGGTGTGCTTTTGTAATACACTTTCAATGGGACAGTTACCATTCCAATTTGTTCGCCCTGTACGCATAACGGTTTTGCTCCGTAGAGCCTTCCCTTGCGGGAGTAAAGTTAGCTTCGACAATGTTAACGGTCGGTACTTTCTGAAAGACACTGACTTAACCCAATAAATCTGTTTAATCCTTCAGTTCTAGAGCAAGGAACTAGCTTCGCATCCCTTGGTAGGTCTTTAACTCTTGCCGTTAACGTAGTTCAATTAAAAACTTAGTCTGGTCAACTGTAGTCAAAGTCTTAGGCTAGAAGCCCAGTGTCTTTAGACCTGGGTTGTTGACTAATCTTACAATTCCTCCCCAGAGGCTGACTAATTTGGAGAAAGACCTTTTGATTCTAACCATTCATGGTTGAAGATGCGTGACTGGTAACGGGAACCGCTGTCACATAAGATAGTAACAATAGTGTGTCCTGGTCCCATTTGTTTTGCTAAAGCAACAGCTGCTGCGACATTTATACCTGTAGAACCACCCATGAATAAGCCATCTTTCCGTAGTAACTGATAAACAACCTTTATAGCTTCGTTGTCATCAATCTGGACAGCGTCATCACTAGGCGCGCCTTCCATATTGGCGGTGATACGACTATTGCCAATGCCTTCAGTAATAGAATTACCTTCAATATTGATTTCGCCTGTTTTAATGTAGCTGTAAAGTCCGCTGCCTTTTGGGTCAGCTACAACACACTTAATTGCTGGATTTTTTTCTTTCAAATACATTGCTACACCAGCAAAAGTTCCACCAGTGCCTGTTGAAGCGACCCAAGCGTCAACTTTACCATCTGTTTGTGCCCAAATTTCTGGCCCTGTGGTTTCGTAATGGGCGTGGCGGTTTGCTAAGTTATCAAACTGATTTGCCCAAATAGCATTTTCCATTTCGCCAGCTACTCTACCAGAGAGTTTGACATAATTGTTGGGGTCTTTATAGGGTACAGCTGACACAGGGCGAACTTCTGCACCTAATGCCCTCAAAGCATCCATTTTCTCTTGGGATTGAGTGTCAGGAATTATAATCAGGCATTTATAACCTTTGGCGTTGCATATATGTGCCAATCCAATGCCGGTATTACCAGCTGTTCCTTCTACGACTGTGCCACCAGGTTTTAGTAAACCTTTTTCTTCGGCATCTTGAATAATATAAAGTGCTGCCCTATCTTTCACGGAACCACCAGGGTTGAGAAATTCTGCTTTACCAAGAATTTCACACCCAGTTTCGTCACTAAAGCTGTTTAAACGAATAAGTGGTGTTTGACCTACAGTATCTACAAAGCCGTTTCTGATATCCATGTTTAAACTTCTTGGTGGAGACTATACTTTTGGTCATCAGGCGTGAGACCTTGTTGACCCTATACTGATTTTAGAGAGGTCTTTGTTCTAAGATTCAGACTTTAGCCCTACACATTCAAAAATTTTCAAACGTCAATCAGTCACTGCAGTCTACTGTTAATCCTAAGCTAAAGTACAGCAGCTGTACCATGCTGAAATTTTTATAAACATTCTTCTCACGTTTTTTTACATTTGTCACAATTTAGGAGACAAGAGGGCAGTTATTATACGTGTAAGTACTGGTAAAAAAATTGTTGATATCTTCAATCTTAGCCCATATTTATGGATATCTTACAGGAGATGATATAAAAGGGGGTGATACCTCGCTAGTCAACGAAAATTTACATTTAAGTTTCTAAGCTAAGTCTTGTAGATAGCAAATATCATGCTTCGCATACTCCTAATCGATAACAAGTTTGATGTGCACTTGTCGATAACACAGCAACTCAAGCAAGAGTTTTCTTCCATAGAAGTTACCTCAATTATTCATGCTAAGAGTTTTGAGGAAGCGCTAGCAGTAGGTGATTTTGATATTGCAATTACTGACTACTCTCTACAGTGGACTAATGGCTTAGAGGTTTTAAAAACCATTAAAACTAAATATCCAAACTGTCCTGTGATTATGTACACTGATAGCGGCAACGAAGAAATTGCTGTCTTAGGGATAAAGTCTGGGCTAAGTGATTATGTCTTAAAGGGAAAGCCAGATCTGCTTGTGATTGCAATTAGGGAAAGTTTAGAAAAGCAGACATCACTTGACGAGTATGCTGTTGCTGTTGAGCAATTACGAATCAGTGAAGAGCGTTTAGACCTGGCAATGGAAGCTGCTCATCTGGGCACTTGGGACTGGAACGTACCAACAAATCAAGTAATTTGGTCTAAAAATCATGAAAAATTATTTGGTTTACCATCAGGAAGCTTTCTAGGAAGTTATGAAGGATTTCTTTCCTGCGTTCATCCAGAAGACAGAGAACAAGTTTCTGAAGCTGTTACTTCTGCCATGAATGCAAAAACAGACTACAAGAATGAATTTCGCGTTCTTTGGTCTGATGGAAGCGTTCATTGGATCTTAGGTAAAGGTAATTTTTTTTATGATAATACAGGTCAGCTTATGCGCATGATTGGAGTGGTGTTGGACATCACTGAGCGCAAGCAGCGGGAAGAAGAACTGGAGCGAGCAAATCGCTTAAAAGATGAATTTCTTGCGATTGTTTCCCACGAACTTCGCACTCCTTTAAACGCAATTTTAGGTTGGGCACAGTTATTACGTAGCCGCAACTTTGATGAAGCAACTAGAAATCATAGTTTAGAAATTATTGAACGCAGTGCCCTTCAACAGAACCAGTTAATTGATGATATTCTTGATACTTCTCGCTTAATGCGAGGGCAAATGCAGCTATCTATATCTCCTATCAATTTAGTCAGTGTGATTGAGAACGCGCTCAATACTATAAAGTTATCAGCAGAAGAAAAATCCATTACTTTGGAATCCGTACAAGAGTGCTCAGTCGCGGTAGTGATGGGAGATGAAAATCGCTTGTATCAAATTGTTTGGAATTTACTTTCCAATGCAATAAAGTTCACCCCAGTGGAAGGACGAGTGAAAGTGAGGCTGTCAATTAGCGCTGAGTCAAACTCTTGTGACTCACCACTCAAAACTCAACAACAAGAATCCTATGCCACTTACGACAACCGAGAGCTTGAGGCTTCCGACGAAGGAGGCAGCCTAGATGAATTCCGCGACTTGAACCGACTAAAGTTGGAGTTAAAAGACTTGGGGCTTTCCATTCCTAAGGGTTGGGGGGCTTCGGGGTGCTTGCTTCCAAGCTCCCTTGGGATTTCCTCCAAATACCCTACGCGAACACAGTCCCCTAGGGCGGAATATCCACCTGCAGGGCTGCTTCACTCCAACACAGTGGCTGCTCAAGGCTCAGAACCTTCCGAGGTTCTGAGCGGAGTAAACTTCGGCTCAAACAACTCTTGGCAACACACTGGCTTCTGGGCAGTCATTCAAGTCAGCGATACTGGTGAGGGCATCAATTCTGAGTTTCTACCTTATGTGTTTGAACACTTTCGTCAAGCTGATAGCACAATGACACGTTCCAATAATGGACTTGGTTTGGGATTAGCGATTGTTCGGCATCTCGTGGAATTGCACGGGGGTAGAGTTACAGCAGAAAGTCAAGGAAAAGCAAAAGGAGCAACCTTTACTGTCAAGCTGCCACTTGTAGAAGTGAATACACAACAGCGAAAAGTCACTCGTGAAATAACTTCTGATCACTCACACCTAAATGACGTACAAATCCTTCTGGTCGATGATGATACTGATAATTTGGAACTACTCGAAGAAATTTTGCAAGGTGCAGGCGCAAAGGTGGTCGCTGTTCCATCCGCCAATGCAGCTTTACAAGTTATGAAAGACTTCAAATTTGATGTACTCATTAGTGACATTGGAATGCCACAAACGAGTGGTCATGCTTTGATTCGTCAAGTCAGGCTCAAGGAGGTGGGGCAAACCCAGAGAATTCCCGCTGTTGCACTCACTGCTTATAGCAGAGAAGAAGACAAACTTGAAGCACTGGAGGCAGGATTTCACATTTTCTTGCCCAAGCCAGTTAACCCTGTAGATTTAATGGGTGCAATATCTAGTCTTTTGGAATAAGAAGAGAAAACTCAACAACTCCACAGTAATTTGCATGCACGAAGCCAACCCAACGCCTAACGAGAATCCAGTTGAGGAGAGCGGGAAACGTCGGTGTAGAGTTGCATCTATCCCGGACGGGTTCGGCAGTTGCTAAGAAAGCGGGAAGCCCTCCGGGGATGACCTTCGGTCACGCTGCGATAGCCGTAAGGCGTGGCGGAACGCCATAGAGCGGGGGTTCGCAATCGACGGGAAGCGGAGCCACTGCGTTGGACGGGTTTCCCGGCTTGAAGCAAGTGGCGTCCAAGACTGCGACCCCCTCATCGCCTCCGGCGTCTACAAGTCGGGAAACCCGACGGCACATGCTTCAAGTCGGCATAGCCGCCCAACGCACTGCCTCCCCAACGCACTGCCTCACAGCAACGCAGCCTGGTACACCACTTGCTACAAGGACGGAGCCGATACTACTCACCTACGGAGGGTTTCCTTGTGGAGCTTACGCTCCCCAAGGCAGTGGCTCCTCATCTCCCTATCTCCTCACCTTCCTTTTGCCGCGACTCCAACCATATGGGCACAGCAATCACAGCAGCTAGAATCAGCAATGCTAAAATTGCAAATTGACTAACCCAAGTAACTAATTGTTCCAGGGAAATGATTCTTCCAGCAAAGAAAGCAAGTGTCACCATAACACTAGCCCAGGCGATCGATCCTGCGAGGTTGTATATCATGAATTTGCCAAAGGACATCTCAACAATTCCAGCAAGTGGTGCGGCAAAAATTCGCAGCAAAGCTAGAAAACGTCCAAAAAACACTGCTTTAGAAGCATTCTCGCTAAATTGTTCTCTTATAATCAAAAGTCTAGCTTCAGAAACCCTAAACAATCTACCTAGGCGCACAAGCAAAGACCAGCCGCCAGTTCTACCAATCCAATAACCACAGATACCTCCCATAACAGCACCTGAAATGGCGTCACCCAGAACTAGCCAGTAACTAAGTTCCTTACTGCCAGCAAGAAAGCCCCCAACCAAAGTGACGGTTTCACCTGGAAGAGGAATCCCTAAATTCTCCAACAATATTCCCAAAAAAATTGCCCAATATCCATATTCATGAGCAACTTTCTGGATGTTTTCTAGTGATATAAATTCAAGAGACATCCAGCTCCGTTATCTTTACAAATTTTTACTTTTATTCTATGTTGACTCTTTTGTGGGCTAGGTGTCAATTGCGTCGTTCTACAAAATTCCGAATCCAGAGTCAAAAATTAATAGTTGCTATTGATTTTTGACTCTTGCTGCTTAAAATACCACATCCGTACACTTACTAGCCTTAAACAATTTCTTTTTATATAAAATTTATATTTTCATGAGGAAATTGTAAAAATTTGGTAAAAGATACGGTTGTTACCGAAATTATCATATGGTTATGCCTATATTGGGTAAAGTCAGGACAAATTATACGGCATAAATACTGAAATTCTCTGTCTTAACCCAATCGCTGCGAGTTTCCAGGAAACTGAATTAAGCAGCATTTTTTACGGTTAAGAGAAGATCAGCAGTTGTGTCTGTTTTCTGCATTTTTTGTAACAATGTTTCAACTACCCAGTAAGATTCATGACTATCACATCAAATTGTCAAGTTGTTTTGTTTAAACCCGAAGGACGTATAGACTTACAGGGTGGTATCGCTCTTAGCGAAAAAATGTCCGCCATAGTTCCTCAGCGTAATCAACTCTGGGTTATTGACCTAGTCAAAGTTGATTTCATGGATAGTTCTGGCTTAGTTTCCCTAGTCAAAAGCTTAAAGTTGGCACGTCAAAGTGGTTGTCGCTTCGTTCTTTGCAATGTTCAAGATCCCGTTAGGTTAGTTTTGGAACTGACTCAGCTAGATTCAGTATTTGAAATCTTTCACAATTACGAAGACATTTTCACCGTTATTCAAGAAAAAAGTTTAGTTACAGTCGCTTGAAACCAGATTGGGCGATGGGAATGATATTCAAGTCGAGTAGCGGCTTGGCTGTAAGGCAATACCAATGGCAGGTGAATAAATCTGGCTTTTGAACACCAACGCTACTCAAAGCAGGTGCAGTGGGAAATGGCCAAAGACGGTCAAAATAAATTTCACTTTTTTTCAGTCCAAACTGTATCAAATATGTAGCCGGTGGTGCTAATAAAAATTGCAGGAGATTATGTGCCATGTAATACAAGCTTTGACGCAACACATCTGATAAATGTAGAGGTTGGTAATAAGTTAAGTCAGACGCCAGTAAATTATCTGGTAATTTTTCTCCATTGAATTCCTCTGCTAAAGTAATAGCCTCACCATACAGAGGTCCATAAGCCGTCAGAACCACTGGCAACCAATAACTACCATCGCCAATGGCTACTTGCATGTGTTGTGCTAATTTGTGACGTAACCCAGGAATATCCCGACAAGCTTTAATAATTCCTTCAAACGGCACTACCAGATTTTCAGGCAAACAGAGGGTTAAAGGGCAATAAATAATCTCCTGCAATTCGGAAGACGTTTGTAAATCCCAGGGCTGGAATCCCAGTCGTTGGTCAATAGAAGTCAGATTATTCACCGCAACCACTTGTACGGAGGTTGCTTGCGTCCCGTCTTCAGCAATCGCCATCTCTATTGCAGATAACATCCTGCTTACGGTGGGAGATTGTATGATTTCTCTCCCATCGGATTCGATTACTACTAAGACTTTACGCATTGCTTGTAGAGATATTATTTTGAGGGGAGGCTACCCGAGGAAAATTTGGCAAATCTATCCCACCGTGAGAATCGGTACGGGTTTTCAGCGCCAGACGGTAACTTACACTCTGAAGTTCTGCCTGGAGTTGGCGATTCTCGCGTTGTAGAATTGCTACTTTTTCTCTAACAGGAGTCATGCGCTCCTCAAATTTACGACGATAGATTTGAGGCAACTCTTGTACAACTTGCTCAAGCATCCGACTGCGATCGCTCAATTCTTGCACGGACTGCCGCAGTTGATAAATCTCAGCGTCACGCGCTGAGATTTGCTCTTGATAAAAACTCACTTGCTGCTCTACAGCTTGTAATTGTTCTCGTAATTCTTGCAGCTGAGTTTGATCACGCTCAGACATTTCGCTTTGGGGCATAAAGTTAGTGTTGCCCTTAACCAGTCGGAAGAGTTCTTGAGACAGTTGTTGTACTAGCTGATCCCGAAACTGCAATTCTTGGCGTAGGTTCGAGGCTTCTGCATACAGGTCTTGAATAGAGGTATCATTTTGACTCACAGTGGCTTACAGCTCCCATTCAGAACTTTTCGTTTTTCATCTACTACTGCGGCAATTAGACATTTGTCAATTGACATATTTTTATAAGTAAAATTAGCGAGATTTTTTTGTAAAATCTGCTTCATCTGATTTGTCTATACGGTAGCTTGAGGCGCTAACTATTATACCATTAGTTTGAAGATTGTGTAAAAAAATCCTAGATACCTGAAATACACTGACGCGGCTCATTTCCTCTGGCTTGAGCACCAAACTTGAGGGCAACAGAGCCGCGTGAAGAATTAATGAATCAAAAGCTTCTAAGCAGCGGGGATTGTTGCTTGAGCTTGTACCTCTTTGACCTCTTGCTTGATAGTCAGGTAGCGAATCACTTCTTCGCTCAGACGCATAGAGCGCTCCATAATAGCAATCACATTGCCAGGTCCAGTGTAATTCATTTGTATGTAGATGCCATCTCTTTGCCTATTAATTTCATAAGCAAGACGACGTTTACCTCGATTTTGAATCTGGAAATTGTCTGCTCCGTGTTCCCGCAGCAAGTTCTCATATTTAGCGATCGCCTGCTCTACCTGTTCATCAGTCAGATCAGGACGGAGGATGTACATTGTTTCGTAAACGATTTGCATGGTTTTTATCTCCTCATGGACTACATGGCTGCCGATAGTTAACTTGTATTGATAGTCGCGATTGACGATACCAACACCAATCAACATTACAAAGCAGCAAGGAACTTTTTGACGTTCTCTCGTGCAATGGGGTTGCCGGGATACTTGCTCACTTTTAGGAATTGTTTATCCTTTTTCCGAGCGAGCTATACGGATTGCTTGGGGGAGGGCGTCTCCCAACTACTATATCTTTGTCTTTGGTAAAAGATATGGTTTTTGTACTTTCCGTTCCATTTTTACTAACATTTGAAGAGCAAAAACTTCCTGCTTCAACCGAGACTGTCGGCAGCACCTCGTCCACAGGCACACACGACAGAACTCGCCGCGTATTTCAATATATTTATTGCCGCGTTCAAATCGCGGTCAATCTCTAAGCCCTTCAGGTTTTATAATCTTACCAGCTTTTCATTTTTATGCGGAGCTTAATCGCTCATTGAAATATTACACACTGGCGGTTTGATTCCACAAAAGGATACTAATCTAATGGTTATGGCGCAGCGGTATGTGCGAGTTCAAAATCTAGAAGGGCAAGTATACTATGGCTTGCTACAACTGTCTTTTAAGGTACAGGTGCTAGATGCTGCACCTTGGCTACAAGGGCAACTCACCGATTTAATTTTGGAACCAGAAAGTTATCAAATCTTGGCTCCCTGCGCTCCTTCTAAAATTGTAGCGGTAGGTAAAAACTATGCAGAGCATGCGGCAGAAATGGGAACAGAAGTACCCACCGAGCCTTTGCTCTTTCTCAAGCCGCCTACATCTATCATCGCTTCACTGGAAGAAATTCAGTATCCACCGCACTCGCAGCGAGTGGACTATGAAGGAGAACTAGCCCTAGTGATTGGCGATCGCACTATCAAGTGTACACCTGAGGAGGCTCAAACAAAGATTTGGGGTTACACCATTGCTAATGACGTGACAGCGCGGGATTTACAAAAACGGGACAGTCAATGGACGCGAGCCAAAGGTTTCGATACGTTCTGCCCTTTGGGACCGTGGATTGTCCGAGAAATCAACCCCGGAGCTAGATTGCAGACTTTTTTGAATCAGGAGGCAACTCCTGTACAATCTGCCTGTATTGACCAGATGGTGTTTCCCCCAGATTTTCTCGTCTCCTACATCTCTCAGGTAATGACGCTACTTCCGGGGGACGTTGTACTAACAGGTACACCATTAGGGGTAGGACCATTAAATCCTGGCGATCGCCTTCGTGTGGAAATTGAAGGTATTGGTCGCTTAGAAAATACTGTCAGAGCTAGTATTGAATAGCTCGTTTTCTAATTGGTACGATTACTACTGGACACGTAAATCCAGCTTTACCTATTGCTCAAAAGCTTGTATAACGTGCTCACTAAGTTTGATGGTAATCACTCAATGAATTATATATGTGCCAATTAGAATATGAGGTGTGTCAGTAGCTTCAATTTTACCCTTAAACCCCCTGGTTCATGAGACTTTACATTGAACGGGTTTTTGGTTTAAGTACTGCCTGCAAAGGATAGATAGTTTTAAGGCGCGTCTGAGAAACAGGAATCTCCCTGCCTTTAGGCGGGAGAGACGTCAACTCCTGACCTTAGTGGGATGACCTCAAATGTGGAACACCTATTATGGTAACTTTATGTCACGACTAAGCCATCTCTGACATGAATTGTGCGTTTGGTTTGAGCAGCAACATCAGGTTCGTGAGTTACGATGACTATGGTGATGCCTTGGTTATTTAAATCAGTGAGTAAATCCATGACATCTTGAGATGTTTTGGTGTCTAGAGCTCCTGTGGGTTCGTCTGCGAGTACAAGAGCAGGATTATTGACAAGAGCACGGGCGATCGCAACTCGCTGTTGTTGTCCCCCTGAAAGTTGGCTAGGACGGTTATGCAAGCGCTCTGCTAGTCCTACCCTAGTCAAAGCTTGAATTGCCCGTTGGCGTCGTTTCGGTTTTGGCACATTGGCATAAACCATTGGCAGCATAACATTCTCAAGCGCGGTGGAACGTGCCAACAAATTGAACTGTTGAAACACAAAGCCGATGCGCCGATTACGAATATAAGCGAGTTCATCATTAGCCAATGTGCTTAAATTGCGCCCCTCCAGAATATAGTATCCAGCGGTTGGACGATCAAGGCAACCAATAATGTTCATCAACGTGGACTTCCCAGAACCAGACATCCCCATAATGGCGACGTATTCTCCTTCTTCAATGGATAAGTCAATTCCCTTGAGAATCGGAAGTTCCATCTCATCTAAACGGTAACTTTTCGTAATCGATTCCATCCAAATCATAGTTGCAGCCATTTTAGTCACTCCGTAATTCAATTTTGGATTTTAGATTTTGCGAAAAGTTTGAGCGGTGAGTCCAGCCCCCGTCTTGGCGGTTTCCGTCACGATCGGGGACTGGCGAACCCGGAGGGAGGTTTCCTCCGCTCAAACTTTTCAAGACGGATTTTGGATTGATCTCACGGATGAATCCGGAGGCTTGAGAATTTTAGATTTTATAGGACTTACGCACGAGTTACGAAAGAACAAGACTATAAGATTGCTTCCGGACGTCGCAATTACACAACTACATTTCCCTTGCGTAAGTCCTGTTTTGGATTGCTTCCACAGATCTGACTTTTCACGGCATGTGGAATAGTCAGCAAAGCTAACCCTAATTAAGATTAGCTTTGAAATTTACTCGGTTCATGAATTAGGCTTGTTGCCATCGCCCGGAGGACGAGGTGGAATTCCCAAAGCCTCAGTCAACTGTTGTTCTGTCACACCCAGCTTTGTGGCTGCACCTTTAATATCAAGACGGCGACGAGGACGACTCTCACCTGAATTACTCGGCGGTTGGGCTGGCACTCCTAGAGCTTCTTTCAACTGTGCTTCAGTCACTCCCAATTTCTGGGCTGCTGCTGCAAAATTTGGGCGGGGTCGATTTCCCCTCGGTCGCTTTTGTTCCCCATTCGGTTGCGATGAATCTTGTGCCAGTAAATCCGGCTGACTGGCTGTTGTATGATCTGCTTTAGCCAAACCACAAGCTCCAATCAGAAGAGGAATAGCTGATACTGCTAACAACTGATGAATTTTCATAAACAATAAACCTCTTCATCTTGGAGGTATCGAGATGTCTATAGTTCCAATAACATCAATCCAAGATGACAGCTTGCCCCTTGTCTGAATTACAATTTTGTAATCGATATAAATACAGCTATTGTGGCTTTGGCAAAAATCTTATACCAATTTGAAAAAAGAATGCGACAGATGGAATGTTACAAGCAATTACCAGTAAGTCTTTTACAATCACGCCAGTTCGCTCAAGTCGGGAGACTTGCCCACGCGACTGGCTCCAAAATCTAAAATCCAAAATCCAAAATGGTATTAGTCTTTATTTGCTTTATAGATAGTTCAAAACATCAAAGTTTTGGATGACCATCAAAAAACCATGCATATCCTGTTCGTCGAAGATGAATCAAGAATAGCAAACTTCGTCCGAGCCGGACTGAAGGAACAGGGGATTGTCGTTGATTATTGCGACAACGGTGATGATGGATATATCAGAGCAATGGAAAATGAGTATGATGTAATCGTGCTCGACATCATGGTTCCAGGCAAGGATGGGCTATTTATCCTCAAACACCTACGACGAGAAGGGCGTAATGTACCGGTGATTTTGTTGACTGCTCGCAATGAACTGGATGATCGACTTGAAGGTTTGAATCTTGGGGCGGACGACTATATCGCCAAACCATTTTTTGTAGAGGAGTTGGTTGCCCGCATTCATGCTGTAGTGCGTCGGAGTATGGGCGATCGCCAAAATTTGTTGTGTGTCGGATCGCTCAAATTAGATCGTATCACGCGCGAAGTTACCTGTAATCAACAGATAGTAGAACTCACTACCCGCGAGTTTAATCTCCTGGAATATCTGATGCGTTCTCCCGGACGAGTCTTTACCCGTATGCAAATCCTGGAACATGTCTGGGGTTATGATTTCAACCCCAATACCAACGTCGTTGATGTATGTATCCAAAGGATTCGCAAAAAGATTGACCCGATTAGTGGAACGGTTTGGATTGAGAGTGTACGGGGAGTTGGGTATCGTTTCTCTAAGCCAGAGTCTTGATTCTTGACAACTCTAGTCACGAGTTCCGCTATAAGCAGCTTGGGAGATCAGGGGAATTTCAGCGTAGAGTCCTCTTACGGCTTGAACAATACTATATATTGATGCACCGACAACTGCCAGGAAAATCAAGGTAAACATCACACTTTGAAACAAAGGTACTGATATTGAGGCACCCTGTTGCACAATACCTATAAGTTCTAAAACTGCCCCGCACAAATAAGCAAATATAGACAGCAAAAGAGCTTGCAAGGTATGGAACCGGACAAAGTGTTGAATTTTTTCGTTTCTCACAACCAGAAGGTATAAAGCAAAGAAAATGATGAGGCTAGCAAATGGTATTCCATAATACAGTTGAATCAGAGGAATAAAAGGTATGTAGAGCGATCGCAACAAAGGCAGCTGAGCAAAATTACTAACTTCAATAAAAGGTAAAAGATAAGGCAAGCAAGACAAAAGGCGATCTTGAACTGTGCTACCTCCGCGCCAAGCCATCTTGATTTCTCCTGTGGTTAAATGTTGATGTTACTATGCCAAGGATAACGCAGTTAATTAGGTAGAGGATAAAGTCTCTACCATTAAGCATAGTTGTTGGTCATTCAATATTAGCAACTCGAAAACCCATGACACACTCATACTGGTCTGGTTGCTGTTCAGTCAGTTTGCGAATAGCTTGACCACAATGGAGTTTACCTTTACGCCACCGGGGTTGACCACTTCCGTCAGCAAGTAAACAAGATTGGCATACTTGTTGAGGAGCGAAAATTTGGTTATCCATGAGAATTACTAGCATCCTATTTCTCCTATCAATCCTGAGGATGACCCACATGTACCCAGGGGGAGAAAACTGGTAAGGATGGCAATAAATGCTGTAGCGGATGGTTCGTCCGTTATGCTGGACGTTGTTACATCTGTTACATTTTTGTCTGTCTTTGCCCAACCTCCCATGCTCACTTTGGAAGAATGTGGATCATGACAATCTGATCAAAATTTATATGTTGAGTTTAGTTTATTGTACGTTGTTTTTTTTGGGTTTGTAGTTAAAAGTAATACATAAATTAATTTATAAATTCTTTGACCTTGGATGAATATCTTGATGAAGAAGAATTGACACTTTCGGTGCCAAAAAGACAGGGAATTCTTGCTAAGCCCTAGCCTACCCCGATTTTAGGTCACTACACTGCTCTATACTTGTTGATAAAAATTATTATTGACAGTCATAACCATGACTATTAGCCTGACGCAAAAAGATAATTTGGAACTGTGGGTGGAAGCTGCCAAAAATCGTGTACCCAAACGTGCGCGAGAGCCATTTGAATCGTTATTTGAAATGCCTAAAATAAGGGGCAAGGGCTATGCGCGAAGTATTGAGGTACATCCCAAACTGGTGATTTCGATTTCGGATTACGAAAATCACGAGGATGCGCTGGTTAAGATTCCGACCTGGGATCATCCCGTTCAGTTTGGTGTACTTCTTTCAGGCACGGTAGGAGATTCCCAGGGGCAGTACTTTGGGGAAAGATACATGCTCATTTCTGGTAGCGGTGTACAACGGGGATGGACGGCAGAGTATCGCAGAGGCGAGCGGATTTTAGGGGTCAATATCGAAATGCCTCCTGAGATGTTGGCAACGTTTTTCTTTGGAGAGGATGGACACATCCCCTCAGAGTTGGGTTTTTTGGCCAAAGGTAATGACTGGCAAACGCTGCTTTATCTGGAAACCAATCTAGCAACTCAGACAGTAGCACGACAAATCATACACTGTCCCTACAAAGGGATAATGAAACGAATATATTTACAGACGAAAGCTCTGGAAATGATCACGTTGCAGCTTACCCCGATTTTGGCAGACCAAGGTAGTCTGCAATCATCATCTAGACTAAAAACTTCAAGCATTACCCGGATTCATTATGCAAGGGAGATTTTGCAATCTCGTCTAGAAAATCCGCCATCATTGCCAGAGTTAGGGCAGATGGTGGGGGCGAGCGATCGCACTCTTCAACGCGGATTCCGGCAGCTGTTTGGCATGACTGTATTTGGCTATCTGACAGATAAGCGCATGGAACGGGCAGAGCAAATATTTCGACAAGGTGATGTTACCGTTGCGGAGGTTGCTAACCAAGTTGGCTATTCTCATTTAGGACACTTTGCGATCGCCTTTAAACGCAAATTCGGCATCACCCCCAGCGAATGTTTAGCAGGACAAAAGTCGCTTTCGGGACTATAAGACGTTTTTGGGATAGACTCAACTGCTAGCAATTCTCTATACTCAGCTTTATTGAATTAGATACTACTTGCAAGAAGCCGGATTTTGTCCGAAATCCTGGACTTACCCCACTCTAACCCTCTCCAATGCTTTGGCGAGGGAACTATGTATTTTTGTCCTTTGATGGAGAACCAGTGCAACAACGCGTTTAACCCGCTGTTGTTGCACGAAAAGCGCCTGGGACTATAGGGGGTATTGCAAAGCCATTTAACTATTTGTGGCGTGAGGAAGTCAGAGGAAAACTATGAAATTTAACAAGCTTCTTCCCAGTCTATTACTGAGTGGGGCAATATTGGGGTTGTCCACAACTCCTGGATTAAGTCAAGAAAAATCAACAATTGCAGTTGACAAAAGTATAGCATCTACGAAAACTAGTGCAAACTCGACTCAACAACAACGTTTAGTAAGCAATTCCCGAACCGTAAAACCCATAACAGAGATTCGCTCACTCTCTGAGATAGAGCGTCCGATCACCAGCGCCAGAATGCTAGTACAGTCGCCAACACCACAAGCAACACCGACCTCAGGAGTCGTGGAGGTAACCGGAGTAAAAGCGAACCCCACCGCTAAAGGTGTAGAGATCATTTTACAGACAAACAAAGGGCAGGCGTTACAATTAGTCAATCGCAGTGCTGGTAATAACTTTATCGTAGATATTCCAAATGCTCAACTGCGGCTACCTTCGGGCGATGGATTTAGATTTGGCAGTACGAAACCAGTTGCGGGAATTACCCAAATAACAGTTACGAACTTTGATGCTAAGACCATCCGAGTCACAGTAACAGGTGAGGCGAATGCACCAATTGTCGAGTTGTTTGATAGTCCAAATGAGGGTCTTATCTTCAGTGTTGCCAGTAGTGCACAAAGCCCGCAACAGGGGCAACCTCAAACGCAACAACCACCTGCCCTTAAGCCAGAAAATCAGACACAACCAACTCAACCGTCGGCACAAGGTGATCAGCCAATTGAGTTACTAGTGACGGGTGAACAAGATTCGTATCGCGTACCCAAAGCCTTCAGTGTGACTAAAACTCCTGACACGCCCATCCTCAACGTTCCCTCCTCAATTCAAGTCATCCCCCGTCAAGTCCTCGAAGATCAAAAAATTACGCGGGTGCAGGACGCGGTGAAGAACGTCAGTGGGGTGACTCCCGGAGGCTATGGTTCTCAATCTTATGTCGGTGACAGTTTTATTCTTCGAGGATTTGACAACGGCAGAAGTGGTTCTACGTTTATCAACGGATTCAAGCGTTACATCGGCGCTGGGTACAATGAAACCTTGGATGTTGCCAATGTCGAACAAATCGAAATTCTCAAAGGGCCAGCATCCGTTCTTTACGGTCAGGGAGAACCGGGAGGGATTGTCAACATCACTACCAAGCAACCCCTGTCAACGCCTTACTACAACTTTGAAGGCACCATTGGCAACTTTGATTTCTACCGCCCAACACTCGACATTTCAGGTCCTGTTAACACCGACAAAACGATTCGCTATCGGTTGAATGCGGCCTATCAAAACTTGGGTAGCTTTGTTGACTTTGTGAACACAGAATCAGAATTTGTCGCGCCCGTCATCAGTTTTGATATTGGTAAGAATACTAACCTGACTCTGGAAGGTCAATATTCCAATCTCAGCAAAGTGAGTTTCTTGGGCCTTCCGGCATCGGGTACTCTTGTTGACAACCCCCTGGGAAAACTCCCCCGCTCCCGGTTTTTAGGTGACCCAAACTTGAAAGCATTCGATGAGTGGACTGGAATTGGCTATCGCTTGCAACACAAATTTAGCGACAACTGGTCTATCCGCAATGGGTTCACAGCGACGTTTAATAATAATGATCGGGGGTTTACCTTTGGTTTAGGGCTGGAACCAGACAATCGGACATTCAATCGTTCTGGTTCTTCGCTAAAGACCGACACACAGAGCTACTTTTTGCAAACAGATGTCCTGGGGAAAATCCAAACCGGCAGCATCAAGCAAGATTTACTCTTCGGCGTGGAGCTCGGTTGGACTAGTTACAACCTCAAGAGCTTCACAGCATCGGCTGGCGTACCAGCTATCGATATATTTGACCCAGTCTATCAACCGATTCGATATGATACGTTCAGAAATAGTGAGTCTGCTTCTAATAATTTGGTCGGGGTTTACGGCCAGGATCTGATCTCAATTGGAGACCAGCTCAAAATTTTGCTGGGTGGACGCTTTGATTTTGCCGCAACCAACTACGAAAACTCGATAGGTAGTGTTTCAACTGATCGGGAAGATACTGCCTTCAGTCCGCGTGTGGGAGTCGTTTATCAACCCGTACCGCCGGTTTCTTTATATGCTAGTTGGAGTCGCTCATTCCAACCTTCTGATGCGACCTCCAGAAACCCAAATAACGAAACGTTTAAGCCAACCGAGGGTGAACAGTTTGAAGTCGGGGTAAAGGCGGAATTTCTTGATGGCAAACTTTTCGCCACTCTAGCAGCTTACCAAATTACCAAAGAAAACCTGGCAACAGCCGATCCGAATAATCCAACATTCAGCATCCAGATTGGTGAACAACGCTCTCGTGGCATTGAGTTTGATCTGGCAGGACAAGTTTTACCGGGGTTAAACATTATTGCTAGCTATTCCTACATCGATGCAGAAATTACTAAAGACAATAGCGGTAATCAAGGAAATCAACCCGACAACGTACCCCGACACAGTGGTAGTTTATGGGCAACCTACGAAATTCAACAAGGTGATTTCAAAGGTTTGGGATTTGGCGGCGGTGTCTTTTTTGTCGGTGACAGAAAGGGAGACTTAGCTAATACCCTAAGCGTACCCAGTTACTTGCGGACGGATGCCGCCATATTTTACCGTCGGGATAACTGGCGGGCTGCGTTGAATTTCAAGAATTTGTTTGATGTTAACTATATTGAAAGTTCCTATTATGGCGTGTATTACGGCGCACCATTTACAGTGCAGGGTACGGTATCAGTGCAGTTTTGATTTTGGTTTTGCGTTTTCGTCTATGCTGTGTCCGTTTTTGAACATTTGCACTCACACAAAGGTTTTCAGCTTAAATTGACACCAATGAGCAATGAGTATGCACCCGCCCAGAACTTCAAAATTTTGCATAACCATTTATTGGACAGGCGATAATTGAGTAAGTCGGGATAAATCAATGTCATGAGTTATGAGTCATTAGTCAAGAACTCTTAGACTACAAACTCATGCCTCTAGACAGTTACCGACTATTGTGCAAATTTCCATAAGGATGATTTAAGTGACTTTGACTAACTCAGATTTTCTTGCTTCCTCTGATCCTGCGGTGGCGGAGTTAATCAACCAAGAACTACAGCGTCAACGCGATCACTTGGAGTTGATTGCAAGTGAAAACTTTACCTCGGCTGCTGTCCTAGCGGCTCAAGGTTCCGTACTGACAAACAAGTACGCAGAGGGATTGCCTGGTAAACGTTACTATGGTGGTTGTGAGTTCATAGACAAAATTGAACAACTGGCAATTGACCGTGCTAAACAGTTATTTGGTGCTGCTCATGCCAACGTACAACCCCATTCTGGCGCACAGGCAAATTTTGCAGTGTTTTTGACGCTGCTGGAACCAGGTGATAAATTCATGGGCATGGATTTATCTCACGGCGGACATCTGACGCACGGTTCACCTGTCAACGTATCTGGTAAGTGGTTCCAAGTTTGCCACTACGGTGTTAATCAGCAAACAGAAGAACTAGACTATGACCAAATTCGGGAGCTGGCGCTTAGGGAGCGTCCAAAGCTCTTGATTTGTGGTTATTCTGCATATCCTCGCATCATTGATTTTGAAAAGTTCCGTAGTATTGCTGATGAAGTAGGTGCGTACTTACTGGCAGATATTGCCCACATTGCCGGATTGGTTGCTACAGGTCTTCATCCTGACCCAATTCCCTATTGTGATGTTGTAACTACAACGACACACAAAACTTTACGTGGTCCAAGGGGTGGCTTAATTTTAACCCGCGATCCCGAACTGGGTAAAAAGCTTGATAAATCCGTTTTCCCTGGTAATCAGGGTGGACCACTCGAACATGTAATTGCAGCAAAAGCAGTTGCTTTCGCTGAAGCCCTCAAGCTAGAGTTTAAAGCATATTCTGCTCAGGTGATTGATAATGCTCGTGCTTTGGCTACCCAACTTCAAAACCGAGGTTTAAAGTTGGTGTCAAATGGAACTGACAATCATCTCATACTAGTAGATCTACGGTCTATTGGTATGACAGGTAAGCTAGCGGACCAGTTGGTTAGTGGTGTGAAGATTACTGCCAACAAGAATACAGTACCGTTTGACCCAGAGTCACCATTTGTGACTAGTGGTTTGAGGTTAGGTTCTCCAGCAATGACAACACGTGGTTTGGGAGTTGAAGAGTTTACGGAGATTGGCAATATTATTGCAGATCGCTTATTAAATCCAGATTCAGCAGATATTGCTGAAGATTGTCGGCGACGAGTCAAAGCGTTGTGCGATCGCTTCCCCTTGTATTCTCACATCATGATTCCTGTTCCAGCGTTAGCATGATGTTAAGCTCAGGTTAAGATACTTGAGTTCACAATTCATTTGGAATTGTTATATTTATAAGTTATGAGTTAGGAGTTATTAATTTATAATCCCTAACTCATAACTTTTTTTGTCTCTATTTAGCAATGATTTTTTGATGTCTTTTAGCCAATATGAGACTATAATGCAGTAAAAAAGCTACAAACGTTTTTCACAAAACAGTAACAATTAATTACAGGAGTTATCCAGTGTCTATCCCAGAAATAACTCAAGCGCTTTTGGCTGCAAAAAAAGAAAAAGAACTTACTTTTGCTGATTTAGAAAAGATTTTGGGACGTGACGAAGTGTGGATTGCATCTGTTTTCTACCGTCAAGCCAGTGCTTCTGACGAAGAGGCGAAGTTATTGGTTGAAGCATTAGGGCTTGATACGATTTATCTTAAGGAATTAACTGAATACCCTGTCAAAGGTTTGGGACCTGTTGTTCCTACAGATCCCCTCATTTATCGTTTCTACGAAATTATGCAGGTTTATGGAATGCCGATGAAAGAGGTGATTCACGAGAAATTTGGGGATGGAATTATGAGCGCGATAGACTTTACTTTGAATATTGAAAAAGAAGAAGATTCTAAAGGCGATCGCGTGAAAGTCATCATGTCTGGGAAATTTCTGCCATACAAAAAGTGGTGATGTTTCATCTGCGGAAGTTCACATCCTTGTAAACGTGCAGAAAATTTTCAACCAATCTTTCTATAAGTCTGCTTACGCCCTAATTGAATAACGTTCTAACTCTTGACACAAGAACAGCAAACATCACAAAAAACATTAGATTTTACACCTTACTACTCTCAAAAAAATGGAGCAATATATTTAGGTGAAAGCCTCAAATTACTTACATATCTTAAGGATAGCAGTGTTAACTTAATCTTGACCTCACCTCCATTTGCACTCACACGTAAAAAAGAATACGGTAACGAAAGTGCAGAAAAATATATAGAATGGTTTCTCCCTTTTGCCTACGAATTTAAAAGAGTTTTAGCAGATGATGGCTCTTTTATTTTAGATTTGGGTGGTGCTTATCTGCCTGGTTATCCAGTCAGGAGTATTTACCAATATGAACTTTTAGTGAGATTGTGTAAGGAAGTTGGCTTTTTTCTTGCTCAAGAATTCTATCACTATAACCCAGCACGACTACCAACTCCTGCTGAGTGGGTCACAATCAGACGAATTCGTGTAAAAGATTCAGTGAATGTGGTTTGGTGGTTATCTAAAACGCCTCACCCCAAAGCTGATAATAGAAAAGTTCTAAAGCCTTATAGTCAAAGTATGAAACAATTACTGAAAAATGGCTATAAAGCAAAAATCCGCCCTAGCGGTCATGATATTTCTGACAAATTTCAAAAGGATAATAAGGGTGCTATTCCACCAAATTTACTAGAAATTGCCAATACAGAATCTAATAGTGCTTATCTGCGGCGTTGTAAAGCAGGAGGAATTAAACCTCATCCAGCACGTTTTCCTCAAAGTTTTGCAGAATTTTTCATCAAGTTTTTGACTGATGAAGGTGATTTTGTTTTAGATTCATTTGCGGGTTCCAACACAACGGGTTTTGTTGCAGAAATTTTACAACGCCGATGGATTTCTTTTGAAATCAATGAAGATTATATTATCGGTAGTCGATACAGATTTGAAGATTTGTAACTAGGGGTATAGGGCAATACAGTTCAGTTAAGGAAATTAATCTGTTGAGGCAGGCAGGGGGGCAGAGGAGCAGAGGAGCAGAGGAGCAGAGGAGCAGAGGCGAAAGAACTAATGGTAATGGACGTTAACTCTTCATCTCCCCTGCTGTCTCAACGAATAAATGTCTTAACTGAACCGTATAGGGGTGTAGGGGTGTAAGGGTGTAGGGAGATGCTTTTGACTTACTCGGCAGGGGTACTAGCCCCTAAGTAACCATATTTAATAATGTGGGCAGTTTTCAAGAACAGGACTTACGCAAAAAAACCCGGTTTCTACCAAAAATCGTCTGTTTCGCAACCAAAGACGAACGAAGAAACCGGGTTTCTAGCAGATGGTGCGTAAGTCCTAAAGAAAAATGAAAACTGCTAAAAGCAATATGGAAAAATTTTGAAGAGATGGTAAATATCATCTCGAAACGCTTTACAGAAATATGTATATCAATGAAGAATAATGAAACGGTGAGCTAAAAAATTTTCTGAATTCAACAAGTTAATGCTGTCAGTGAGAAAAAGCGGTGCGGGGATGAAAAACGTAAAGACGAGAAATCTTTGTCTGTTGACAGTAGGTCTGTTGACAGGATTGATAATACCAGCATTAACTCTTGTACATCTGTCCAATATCTATTCAGAAAATAGCAGAGTCGTTTTGAACTTAAAATATGTTTCCAACCAAAATATTACCAGGAAAGTATTCTCTAGTGCCGGAATAAATCCACCAGAATTGAGTCACTTATGGTTGACAAAGCGTATAGAATCTTATAGCAATCCAAAAACTCAAGTAGCTGACTACAAAATTAGATCTGGAAAACAACTTTACTATGCAAGATTAGCCGCACTGAAAACTGGTCATATTTATCCAAGTTTACCTAAAGACGGGACAGAGTTATCATTGATATCTACGAGGAAGACTCAACTCACCTATGAGGATTGGAAAAGTTTATTGGCGATGGAAGCCAAAGCAATGACTCAGAGTCAAGGTGACAATCGTTTGGGAATTTTAGTGGGTGATTCTTTAAGTTTGTGGTTTCCTCAAGAAAAATTGCCTGTAGATAAATTGTGGCTGAATCAGGGAATATCTGGAGATACTTGCGCTGGTGTTTTAAGAAGGGTATCTGTTTTTAGTGAAACCAGACCAGATTTCATTTATATCATGGTTGGAATTAATGACTTGCGAAAGGGTACCACAGATGAAATTATCTTACACAATCACCGCGAAATTGTTCGCAAGTTGCGACAGACTCACCCAAAAACTAAAATTTTTCTTCAATCTATTTTACCAACTCGTTTATCTGCAATTTCCAATACCCACATTCGTCATCTTAATGAGCAACTCTCCCTGATTGCAAGACAAGAAGGAGTTTATTATTTAAATCTTTATGATTGGTTTGCAGATTTTCAGGGTAACTTGCGTTTAGAACTGACTACAGACGGGCTTCATTTGAGCACACAAGCTTATGATGTCTGGCGATCGGCAATAGATGAAGCTGAATACAAGGGTTTTAATTCTTAATCGGGGGAAGGAGAAATTTCAACTTATTTTTACCTTGATCCATCTTGCTTTTACTCTTTACTTAAATAATGGCGTTGCTGAATTTGGGAATCAATTATGATAGCACGCTCTTCAATTTCCTGTTAATCCGATAGAAACGTTACATGCAGCGTCTGTCCATCAATGTAAATTTTGAAATTCATATCTTGATTCATTCACAGCCAAAAATTAACCCAACATTTTTTGCTGAGGCATTGTTGATATGAATTGTGCTCATCTGGTGTGCACTAGATCAAAATGCTTTCCTAAGGTGACACTTGTGCGAGTAGTCGTCCTTGAACTTGCTCGTACTTATCTTCAAGTAGCCAGAGCTTTGCTTCAGAATAGGTGTCACTCTTAAACACTAACTGATAGTTCTGACTTGGATCATAGATCCAGCTTAAACCAGAACTGTCGCCTACAAGAATAAGGACGTAGGGAGGTGAGGCAGTTGGATCTACCCATAGTTCTGTAAACTCCCAGTTGTCAGCTAGATTTGGTACGGGGGATGACATGGTATTTGTTTCCCTTTACTTTGTCGATTCGCTCAGCTTGATGTTTCATACTAAGTTGCGTTCAAAGAGATAATTTCATAAACGAACCACGTTAGCGTTTGCGCAGCGCCCCCTTAGGGGCTAGCGTGTCCGTTCGGCCTCAAGCCGTGCCCGAAGGGCTCAGGACATAGACGCGAAGAGCGCTAAGGAAGAAAAAAGAAGATTACCTGTATGAATGCAACTTGGTATCAATCCTTAATAGGGAGTAAGAGAAATTTCAACTCTGGATAGAAGTACTTTGAGAAGTCTGCTACAACAACTAGTTTCAATCCCTAATAGGGAGTAAGAGAAATTTCAACCGTTATGTGTGATACGCATGATTTCAACGTTTCTGTTTCAATCCCTAATAGGGAGTAAGAGAAATTTCAACCTTTTAAGGTATAAAGGATTAACCGAGAATGAAAAGTTTCAATCCCTAATAGGGAGTAAGAGAAATTTCAACCTTCATGATGCCTTGCATCACAATAGGAGGAAGGTTTGAAACGTTTAAATCCCTAATAGGGAGTAAGAGAAATTTCAACAGATAGAATCATCCTTAGTAGTCGTTACCTTTGGGTTGGTTTCAATCCCTAATAGGGAGTAAGAGAAATTTCAACGTATATTTAAATCTTTATTTCTAATTTCTTCTCTTGTTTCAATCCCTAATAGGGAGTAAGAGAAATTTCAACGTTTATCAGCTGGGTTGATGCGTCCACACAATCGTCAGTTTCAATCCCTAATAGGGAGTAAGAGAAATTTCAACAAGAGTTTTGGAAAGGAGCTTACTACAGCCACAAGTTTCAATCCCTAATAGGGAGTAAGAGAAATTTCAACCCACCCCTCAAACTAACTCGTCTAATCCGTTTCCCGTTTCAATCCCTAATAGGGAGTAAGAGAAATTTCAACAGACATGACAACACGTACTCCTCTTCTGCGAAATGTTTCAATCCCTAATAGGGAGTAAGAGAAATTTCAACCGCACGCATCTGGGCGGAGAAATTTAATGTATACGTTTCAATCCCTAATAGGGAGTAAGAGAAATTTCAACCCCGTCTGTTGTCAGCTTTTGGATTTTGAGTTTTTGTTTCAATCCCTAATAGGGAGTAAGAGAAATTTCAACCTTGACGTTCCTTTGGCTATATTGAACATTTGTTGGTTTCAATCCCTAATAGGGAGTAAGAGAAATTTCAACCATCAGCTGACACAGCAAAGTTCCCCTTCTTCTTTCGTTTCAATCCCTAATAGGGAGTAAGAGAAATTTCAACCTCAACAGGGTCAAGCGTCTCAAGCTGCACTCAATGTTTCAATCCCTAATAGGGAGTAAGAGAAATTTCAACTAGTACAGTCAGACGTGCGATCGCTGCTCTAAAAAAAAATGGTTTCAATCCCTAATAGGGAGTAAGAGAAATTTCAACTTTCCGGTTCCAGCACGATCGCAGCAAACGCCACGTTTCAATCCCTAATAGGGAGTAAGAGAAATTTCAACCGATATTTTATGGTTGTTGGCGATCGCCTTTGATGTTTCAATCCCTAATAGGGAGTAAGAGAAATTTCAACCTATGTTTTTCGTAGCATGGATAGATTCAGTTCTGTTTCAATCCCTAATAGGGAGTAAGAGAAATTTCAACTTTTGGGGAAGGAGGAAGTATTGGAGAATTTCTTGTTTCAATCCCTAATAGGGAGTAAGAGAAATTTCAACCTTCATATTCTTTTTTTGGGTTGAACTTTCCACCGTTTCAATCCCTAATAGGGAGTAAGAGAAATTTCAACTATCTTGAAAAATCTTTTCTTCTTCATTCATAGGAAGTTTCAATCCCTAATAGGGAGTAAGAGAAATTTCAACAGACAGACACACCAGGAGCACAACCAAAACCAGTTGGTTTCAATCCCTAATAGGGAGTAAGAGAAATTTCAACCTCAAAAACAATATGACGGGTTTACAGGCGTTTTTGTTTCAATCCCTAATAGGGAGTAAGAGAAATTTCAACCCTAAAGCAATACCTTGATGATGAGATAGCCATCTTTGTTTCAATCCCTAATAGGGAGTAAGAGAAATTTCAACTGCGGCACTCAGAAAACTGCACCATATAAAGTTTTCAAGGTTCCAAAGCGCGGATGGTCTGATCATAACATGAGAAAAACTAAATCAATTTACGCCAAATGGCTGAAATCCTGTCTAGGCAAGGAGCGCGGATGGTTATAAATAAATTTTCCCCAAAATCCTCGTCCTGTAAGCAATCCAGCCATTTTTTTTCAAACCTCTTTTTCTACACCTACCCATCCGCGCATTCGGCAAAGAAAATCGTCTCATCACGGGGTGGTTCGCCACCGATACGTTCGACTTTACCAAAACAGCAAGCGCAGAGAAAATAAAACTTGATGCTATCGGTATCAGGTTTGATGAGTTTGTGTAGGCGCGATCGCAACTTCGCATATTGAGTATCAGTCAGCTGACACTCAAATACACTATACTGCACCCACTGTCCATAAGACTTGAGGACTTTGTGGATTTTTGTGCGGCGCTTGTCTTCAGAAATATCGTAAGACACAACAACATTCATTGCGACTTTTCATCTCCAGGCTTACTTCAAAACCAAGGGTGGATATTTCTCGATTTCGCCCATTAAGTATTTAGCTAGTAACCGGGCTTGAAGTTCAAAAGCTTCTTGGTAAGTACATTTGCGTCCTAAAACGGGATGCTTAAATTCGGATAATTTCTTTTGTCCGTACAGCCGCAGAAATGTTTTTCTTGGTTCGTTGGTGAGGGAAACAGCACCGCTTAAAGGTTCTGTGACAAAATCCTCAACCTTCAACAATTGCTTATTTAACGTAGACAACACAAGTGCATCTACCACGAGGGGACGGAATTCTTCCATTAAGTCTAATGCTAGTGATGGTCTACCATAGCGATCGCAATGTAAATATCCCAAATATGGATCAAACCCAACAATATTAACTGCACTTTGGACATCGTGACGCAATAAGGAATAACCAAAGCTGAGTAAGGAATTCACTGGATCGGTTGGTGGACGACGAACGCGCTTGGGAAAAGTGAATTGTGTATTGCGAATCATTTCATTAAAGCAGCCAAAGTAAGCAGCGCTACCTGCACCTTCCAACCCGCGTAAAGAATCAATGTTTTGAGTTGCGTCGATGGGTGCAATGACATGATCTAAATGTTCAATAGCACCGGATAAATCTAGGTCGTTGGATTCACGTTGACGACGGACAAGAGTGTTACGGTAATTCTTGAGTTTACCACGTACAAAGCCTTGGACGAGATGAATTGCTTGGGGTGTATCACCTGCGGCTTGCCATTGCGCTTTACGGACAAAAATATTTTTGGTGACTTCTGGTTCTAAACGTCCTAAATAACCACCAGTTCCTGTCAGAAAAGTTAGGGGAATTTGACGTTCTAATAATTCATTGATAGCAGATGGTGAAATTGTCGCGCGTCCTAAGACTACGACACCATCGATTTTAAGAAGCGGGACATCTAATATTGTCTTTTTCTCGTATTTGACGTGTAGTCGTTCATCAATTCTGCCGATAAAAGCATCGTCTTGTGTAACGTAAAGTGTGCTCATAGTTAGTGTTAAGATTTGAGTTGAAATGTCGTCCGCCTCGGAATTAATTCCGAGGCGATCAATTACGAGGCTCATTAAAAGTGATGCAAAATATCAAAGTTCTCGTTTAGTAAACTTCTTGATACCGTCCGACTTTATCCACAATTTCTGGCAAGCACCGTGTGTACAAACTGCATCCTGTACAGCGCTTTGTCTTAATAGCTTTTGGCATAATACCTGTCAAGAAAAGCATCTGAACAGCTTCAATTGTGGCGACTGTGCTTTGACGCAATTCTTCCGTAATTTCTACGACTTGACGTTGATGTGAGTGTGCGTAATAAACATAAGCAGTCGTCACTATTTGTCCTGTGATTTCTTCTAGACATAAAGCTTGGGCACAAACTTGCAACTCATCGTTATCCCATTCACCCTTACGTCCTCGCTTGTATTCAACTGGATACAACTCACCGTTTTCTGATTCAATTAAATCAGATTTACCAATAAGTTTGTATTTATCTGATTTGAGCCAAATCGCTCGAACTTGCCAGGTTTCATCACGATGTCCTTCCCCTAATGTGTGGACGCGTTCGTGTAAACTTGTCCCTTCAATTGTGTATTGGTTATCAAGAAATTCTCCTGCACAAAACATCCGCCAGCAGCGATGTGGGCAATAGGCATATTGATTTAAGGAAGCAATTGGAATATATTCTGTATCATTCATAATTTTCAACACTTGATGAGAGGCGACGTGTCATACCCATGCCCATTGTTGTTTTACGTCCAACTCCTGCATACAAAGCAAAGTCGGCAAGGGCATTTATTTGTTTGATTGCAATTAGTTCAACATCTCCTAAAATTCGATAGCTGATTTCGCCGACACAACCAATAAATTTGGTGTCATAGTTACGAATAACTTCCGTATGGATGTTGACAAAACTTGGATAAATTGACTCGATTGGGACGTTGGTAAATTCAATCCCACTATATTTGTTCCAGCGACTGAGAAGACTGTTGAAGACACATTCTCGATTTGGCAGAATGGTATCGTATCCTCCTTGGCGGAAAGCTACGGGTGTGGCGAGGGTGAAGTTGAGAGGGTGATTTGGGCGATCGCTTCGCTGCTGCGCTCCGCGCAGATCGCTTGCTTGGTCGTACAATTGTGTATAGGTACAAGCATTTGCCCAAGGTTGTGTTGATTGGGGTGTACCAAAGATGCTAGTAATATACAAGTCTGCTGAACCCAAATGCCAAGGATGATTGGGGTTAAGATTTAGCCACAGTGGAGTCAGCTTGCTAAAGAGTGTGTCGTCTAATAGCGAGATGCGCCACCAACAGGGTGTACCTGGGGGAATTGGGCGTTGATGGGAAAATTGCAAGCTGTGGTTTTTCTGTTGATGGGTTTTATGATTGCGTTGTATTTGTAAGGGGGAAAGGGTGAAGGGTTTCTCTGCGTTGGATGCGTGTAAATAGTCTGCTAAATCTTTATCGACTGAACTTATCAGGGTGAGGAATAGGGCGTGGTAGTGTCTACCTGTGAGGAATTCGGGGTAGATGGGAGATTGGGGGATGAGGTTGAGGACGAGACTGTGGGGCATAATTGAGAGTTATTAAACTATAAAGGGTTCATCATCTGGAAGACGCAATTGTTTACCCTTAATTGTCATGGTTAAAATTCCTGCAATCCCAGGTAAAAATCTGTATTCTTTTTGAGCATTGCTACATTGAATGACAATTGGATATGAAACAATTCCTTCTCTTCGCATTTGGAAGATAATATACTGATTCTCTTTTTCAGCTATAATCATCCCTGGTATGAGATGTTTTTCTAGTAGTTGAATCAAGGGCGTGGGTCGTATTGCTCCTCCTACTCCTAAACGTCGTTCAATACGGCAATTTTTGAAAGCAGTCAATTTATTGAGTTCTGTATTAACAAATTCTTGCCAAGTGTCAGGATAACTCAGACGAAAAACCAGTTCATAATTTTCCTTTGCCCGACTAGTGACTTCTATAAGTTCCCCATTTGGAACAAATTCGTAGTGACGTAAAAGATGGATGGGATCGAGGCGTGTTTCTTCTGATTCATCTAAGAGATAACCATGAGGATCACGAATTGGGAGACTTTCAAATAAAGTATTTCTAAAAGAGAATAATGGCGCATAGCTGGTCATGAAAACAAGAGCAAATTCTTGTAAATATTTTGCCGCTTCTTCATCTTTTTTGAACAATTCTTCATAGTCCTCTAAACTCACACGTCCGGCTTGTAAGTCATCCCAATCTTCAGGGTATTTAGCTTTAATGTAAGTTTTCACAAAAGCTTGACCACCAGGAGTAAATTTCCATTTATTTTGAACATCTTTGAGTGAGGCTTGACTAATGTTCTCAGCACCTCGTAAAACTTTCATTCTAAAGCGACAGTCATCCCAAGTACGGTTTCCTCCTAAAATTGATTTTATTGTTTCAAAAAGCTGTGGTACTAATTCTGCACCTGCTATATTTTGAAAGACTTCTTCTAGTTCTAACAATGGACGAGCAATTTCTAAAAACGCTTCAGAACGCCAATATGCAAGTAAGAATGGTTTCTCTAAACAAGGAAGATTTTTCAATATTTGCTCAAGTGCTATACGTCCTCCAGATATATCGAGAGAGGCTAAACCTTGTTCCCAAGCTATTGCTGGTAAATAAGCTATGGCTTCTGAGTCAATGTGAGTCTCAAATTTACCCAAAACACGTCCGACTCTACCAATTCTTTGCCAAAATGCAGCACGATTATGGGCTGAAAAAATTAACCAGTCTAAATTTTGTCGTTTTGGTGTAGGATTTCTTTCAAAGTTAAATCCTACATCTACAGTGCTAGTAGCCAAAATTATTTGACACTGCATTGCCCGTTGTCTATCTTTAAAAGGTGCAGGACCAGTCATGCGTCCGATATAATCAGTCAGTCCTTGCTGATTTAACAATTCTTTGAGACGATTAATACTATCTAGAGAATCCAGAATAACTGCACCGTTTTCCTTAGGTCTTTCGCGAAAACGTTGGACAACTTCAAACGCTAACTCTGCTAGCCACTCTTCCCTAGTATCAGGTTGTGGTCTTAATTCTAGATTGACTGTTGTTTGCGATGGTAAAAGTTTACCATTACCAGTCTCTCCATCTATTCTGGCGATTTTTACACCCTGCTTTTCTAAACTTTGCAATGCTAATTCACAAGCCTGTTCTGGTGTAGCTGTGAGTAAAACAACCCGTCTTCCATGCTTAAAAAAGCCAAAAAGATGGGAATAAGCGAGATAGAACAGCAACCCTACCAACTGCTTAGCATCATAAAGATGAAACTCATCAAAAATGACTGTCCCAAACTTGGTGTAAAAACTACTAGCAATATTGCTTCTATCTAACTTGTTGTAGGCGAAGAAAGTAGCGTAGTAAAAAATATCAGGATTTGTCACCAAAATAATTGGTTTATTTGCTCCTACTTCTGGAAAAATAGTTGCAGGATTTCGCAAGACGTTATACAGTTTTTCTCCTCGTCGCTTACCCACTTTATCATCAGACCAACTTTGAATTTCTCTGGCTGAAGCAGATTTGACTACATGAGGTAAACCAGCTTCTTTTACAAACTTCTCTGCGGCTTCACGTTGCTGTTCTACCAAAGCATTAGTTGGGGCAATGTAAACAGCACTTTTGGTAGGTTGGTGCAATAAAACTGTGAATCCCGCTTTTGTTTTACCTGTCCCTGTCGGTGCTAAGTCAAGGATAATATCAACATCGCGAGATTTTTCAAAAACCTCAACTTGATGTTGAAGTGCATTATTCATGAATGAAAGCTCATCGGGTAATGATGCACAAGCAAAAATACTACGAGGTTCAAGTTTAGTAACTAATCTTTGATTAACCATTGATTCTGCTTCCGCCACAAAATTGTAAATCTGCTGGTACAACTATTTCACCAACTTGCCAAGCAGCACCCCGGAAATGAAGATTTTTAAGTATTGGTGCTGGAGGCATAGAAATTAAATCAAAAGACAAGATTTCAGTCTGTGGTGGTAAATCAGCAACGTTCAAGTAAGCCTTTGTTTGGTAATTTCCTTCTGGTAATGGAATGACATCAAATGTCTCTAGAATATTCACTTTAATTTTGCTTAAAAATTTACCAACACGAATGTAGTCAGGTAATTGATAATTACCAAAAACGACAGTTTGGAATTTATTCCCACGTTCAATCATTCGGAACCGTCCTGTTTGAGGAAAATTACTTGCTCTAAATGAATTTGGTTTTTTACCTGTTCTCCTGAAAAATGGTAAATCTTCACGTGCTGTAGCGACTCTGTTATTAGTCATCGCATACCAATAAGCATCAGAAAGAGCATTAAAACGTTCAAACCGGAAAGTCACTCGACCATGAGTAGGTGAGGCGGGTAATATGTAGAATGTTTGTGCGATCGCTTCAAAATCTTCTTTGTAGGTAGGTCGTCCTGTAGCCTGTCCTTGGAGACGATAAGCGGAATTAACCAAACCCAAAGCATAGGTTAGAGCATAATTCCCAATTGTCCCCTCAGTGTAGTAGGTATCCGACAACTCCCTAGAGGCAAAAAAGACTGGTTCTAAACACACTAACTCCACAAACTTTGCCTGTTGAAAAGGAATTATTGACATCATCTAACTCTCTGCTTCAACTGTTGCTTTCTTACCTTTGCTTTTGCTTTTTTTAGACTCAGCAGGAACTTGACGGAAAGGTTCGTAAGATTGACTTAACCGCTTTAAGAAATTATCTCGTTCCGCTTCTGACCAATGATTATCAACATCAGTCATTACACTTGCTAATTCTTCATCAGAGAAATGCATAGAAACGCCTCGCTTATTCTTCCAAGTTGAAAGCATTTCTTTAGCTTTTTCTATCAGGCGCTTAGTATTCATGGGATGTTCTAAAGGTTTATCCAAACCATCATAAACAGCTTGGACAAGTTGCAAAGAACTGGGAAGTTCAGCAATACTACCAAAGATGCCCAATATTGCATTTTCCATACGTCCAACACGACTGGAAACAGCACCATAGCGACTGGTGTAAAGAATATTGCCAATGATATAGCGTAACTCATCAGCAGTGACATCTTTGAGGGTTACGACATCAAGAAAATGAACTCCGGGTTTAATATATTCACTGGTATTTAGTGCGGTTGAAGCATTACCATTTTGGTCACGCATTGTGCCATTTTCATAGATAGCATTAATCGTTCTTTCTCCTAAAACTTCAGTCGCAGGTAAAACACTAAAAGCATCTTCAGTCCAAATCCTACTTTTCTGTGCGCCTCCGCCACCAGCAGCAAAACCGTAGAGAAAACAGTCCACACACATCTCGCAAGGAGAGTTTGTGTTCAAAGAACAAAGAGAACCATCTTTACTGTTATACAACAGTTCATGCGCTCTTAAATGTTCTCGTCCATAACGTCTTTCTGGTGCTACTTGTTTGCGTTTAGTCATAACTAAACGTTGGATAATAGTCTCATCGTTGATACCTGCTTGTACAAATTCGCTACATATAGGTTCACCAGAACCTTCTGTACGAAAAATAGTTTCAGATTGAGTTTTTCTGAGAACAACGAAAGTGATAAACCGTCCTTTGGGAAAGTTTTCGTAGGTTTGAGCAAGAACTGAAGAAAGTTTTTTAATTGACATGATAACCTCCTAATTAAATAGATGTAGTAACTTCAACCGAATTTTCTTCTAGTTTGCCTTTAAGCTGCTGTCGTGCTTCTTCAAGGAAGAATAGATAAGCAGCTTCCAATGTTTTTTGATCAGCTAATAACTTTTCAGGACGAGCTTGATAAACATCCTCATATAGTTTTCGTAAAATTTCGTAATATCGTGTAATTTGCTCATACTTTGTTTGACCAACGCCATGTTCTCGGATGCGATCTAAGCGAGTATGATATTGCTGAATTAAAGCAGCAAAAACAACATCTAAACCTAAATGAGGTTTTTGAGAGCGAATAGCTGCAAGAAAAGCTGTAAAAGGTTCAGCTTGTGCAGTTCTCTTAAAAGAACTTCCCCATATTTTCCCTTCAGCTGCGACTTGTGCCGCCTCTTTAAGATATTGAGTTAAGAGTGAGTTATCATTAGGCATAAGACTCTCCAGTAAAGTATTTAATGGCTGACAAATTCGACTCCAAATGACACTGAAATTTGGTTCATCTTGTTCTCGCAAGAACCAACGTAGTAAGACATAGTAAAGTTCAAGTGGTCTTGCACAAGCACGGGCTAAATCATATAGACAATCATCTACTTTCTGAATACTGGCGACGGATGTTGCAAGTTTTCCGAGACAACGCAAACGCTCAAGAATTTTTTCTGAATCTTCGCGTTTATATTGACCATTACCTAATAAAGGTTGTAATGAAGCAGGAATACCTTCTACTCGCCCGTAAATATCGTTAGATAACTCTACTTCCAGATTTTCACTTATAGTAAAAGGAAATCCAAACTCTAAAGATAAGGAAAGTTCCAAAGCTAGACGTAGTGATTTTAGTAAAGCTAAAGAAGCATTTGCATCTCCCCAAACAAGAGGAATAATGAGCGTTGTATGAACAAAATCACGACGTTTTGGAAAAGCAAATCCTACAACTTTGTTAGGTTTAAAGTCTAGAGAATTTTCTCGATACAGTTGTAATTCATCAACTGTAACCGTACCACCTTCAGCATTAGTAGCAGCAAGTCTTTCTAAGTATTCTCGCCACAGTCTTAACAGTTCAGAATTTGAACCTTTAGGTAATGCAAAGTGTAGATACAGTGGATCTTGTTTTTTAACAGCAGGAAAATTAGCTCCAACCGTCATCAATTGATATGCTAAAGCTGCAATTGAATCTGCTTGTCTTTTTGGTTCGGCGCTGATTCCACCTGGTAAGCGGTTAGAAAAAGCCTGTACTTTTGTACCAGGAGGCATAGTGTCAGAAATGAGTTCCTCAATCTCATTGGAAGTAGAACCAAGAGAACACCTTTGTTTAGGATTAGCTTCTATATAAGCATCTAATTCTTTTAGCCCATTCAACTTAGATGGAATAGGTAAATTTAACATTCGATTGATGACAGCAATCATTTCTTCTGATGCTTCTGTTGCTTGTGTACTTTCCATTCTTAATTGGAAAGATTCTCGCAACGCCTCTTTAATGCCTTCGATACCTTTCACTGCTGCCTTTGCTGCAAACAAAGGTCGTCCATATTGTCCGTCAAATGCTTCTAATACTGTACGTTGCTGTTCAGAAATTCCGACATGATGAGCAATTTTCTCCCAAACGTCTTTGGGGTTGAAGCCTACTTGTCGATAGCTGAGATATGCAGCCTTTAACCCTTCAGAAACTGCAAATTCTTCTGCATTGCTTACAGGTAGTAATTCCAAATTGACTGCATTCTTTACAGCCTCAGTACCAGCAGCATTGCTCCACTTTAATATATCTTTTGCAACTTTGTCTGATTTGTAACCCGCTTTTTTCTTTTCTAATAGTGCTTCTACATTTACCAACACCTCTTCAAGATTTTGTTGAATCGCTTGGTGAGCAATCTTAATTCCATCTTTAGTAAGTCTGACAAGTCGTTCAATATTATTTCCAAATACTTCGTCAATCTTTCTTTGCAAAACATTAGCTATTTCTGTCACTAAATCTGCCTTTGGTATCGCTTCTCCCTCAAAAAGTTCGCCATCAGGAAAAATCGCTAAAGGTGTCAAGCCGTACCTTGTCAAAACTTCTTCACAAGCCCCCAGCAAAAGTGCAGTGATATAACCTCTATCCTCAGATAAGCGCACTCTGAAAAGATTGCTAGAACGGTTGAATGCAACTGTCAATTCGTTTTCAACTTTGCGAAAACGCTCTGCATCGGGAATTCCTAAATCAAATAAGTCAGCAGCGGTTATCATCGCCGCCCACCGTTCAATAGTAGGATCTTCCGGTAAAAATCTCGCGCCATCGGTGTTATGATGCCCAGAGTGGCGTTCAATAAGCCGTCTGGCTAACTCAAAATCTTCTTCACTTGAAACAAAACTCACTACACCTGCAAGTTCAAACTGTTCTCGTAAAAAGTTCTTATCTCTAGCTAAGGTTTTCACCTTACGTTCTAACGAGTCTAATTTATTTAAGTCGTGAACCGCAGTTGCTGCTAATAACACAGGTCGTTTATCTTCAGGGACTCCAGCTATCCGACTAACTGTCAACATGAACTGACACGCAGAGTCCAAGTGTTCTGCAAGAGTTGTTCCCTTCCTCACCCCATATTGATGATGAGTCCCCAAGCGTTCGTAGAATAGGGGGCGAATTTCACTAAAATAACGTTCCTCCAAAGTTTTCGGAGGACGATTCAAAAGCCGGGTGCGCTTCGACATATACAAATACTTCAATTCAAAATTGAGTCTAGGTTACAAAGCAAATTCTTAAGATTGTCACTTACCTGACCTTTTGCTGTTATGAGAGTTTTATTCTGGCGTCTTATCACTGTTTTCCATGACTGACATACGCTCAGCACAAAGTTGTGAGTTAGGTATATCCGCAATAAAGAATACTGTCTCAAGACGATGTCACTGCACTTACCTGCGAGCAGATAATTTATAATTACAATTACGACTATCGCACAATATTTTTTTAAGTGCAAGTACATTTAAGCAATGCCCAGAAAAAAAGACACGATTACACTGTCAATTCCACCGGGAACTAAGGAAAAGTTGGAGGAAATCGCCCGCAGCCTTGATATCCTATGGGGCAAAGAACCGAGTATCTCCGGCTTAATAGTAGCCATTGCTCAACAAACTCTGGAGCTTGGTAAGCCCTTTACTCTTGATTCCAACCAGGTTAATGCCTTGCAACGGGCAATAAAAGCCTTGAATGATATAGGTCGTATCGGGGAAGCCCAAACTGTACTTGCACTTTTACTAGAGCGAGGTAATCTCGAACCGCCCTTGCGTCAGTCTCTCATGAAACAAATTAGCCAATCCACTCAAGGGTGGCGAATTCAAATTGAAGACTGGATGAAAAAGCAGCAGCCGTTTTACATCCTCTACCGGAATTCTCAAGGTCAAGAACTGGAATACACAGTTCGTCATGCGGAACCTCGCTCTTTCGATAACCGCTTTTACCTCCTGATCTGGTGCGAAGAAACTCATGATGTGGAAAATGATATTCCCGAATTACCAGAACTTTGGCACAACCGCTGTTTAACCTATAACAGCATTAAGTCAGCTGTACCTATTAATGGAAATTGGCGAGGGAAACTAGATTCTCTGGAAGTGCACCTACACTTTTATGGTTGGTTAAAAAAAGGCTATCAATCTAAAGACGATGACGTTAATGATGAGATCGTTGGAGATGTACGTCAAGTGGTACGACGAGTTGTAAATCCTTTTTGGCTGATTAGAGAAGTAGCACGTTACTGGGATGAGTGCGTGATTGTGTCACCATTAAGTATGCGCGATCGCCTCAAGCATAAGCTCCGCCACCTGTGTCAGTTATATGATATCGAAACAAAGTATTGACAGTATGGCTAAGCCATTACAAATGTCCTTTTAGGATCAAAATAATCTAGAATTCGTCTAACTTATTAATCAGCTTGCTATGACTCATCAGAAAAGTGAAGCGAAAGAATCCTCTGCATCGTCGCGAGGATGGCGAACTTTACGGGAAAATCTCATCTTGATTGCGATCGCCTTATTCTTAGCACTCCTCATTCGGACTTTTGTTGCTGAACCCCGCTACATTCCCTCAGACTCGATGTTACCAACGTTACATAAGGGCGATCGCCTGGTTGTGGAAAAAATTTCTTCCTTGTTTCATCCTCCACAGTTTGGCGATATCGTTGTTTTTCAGCCACCAGAAGAACTACAACATCGAGGATATCCCAAAGACCAGGCTTTCATTAAGCGTATTATTGGCACTCCTGGAAAGAAAATTCGTATCGCAGGTGGAAAGGTTTACATTAATGGGCAACCAATACAAGAAGATTATATAGCTGAGCCACCAATTTTACCCATGCAAGAGCGACAAGTTCCTGCTGACGAATTCTTTGTTATGGGAGATAACCGCAACGATAGTAACGATTCTCGCTACTGGGGGTTTTTACCCAAAGAAAATATTATTGGTCGGGCAGTGTTCCGCTTTTGGCCTTTTGATAGGATTGGCGTGATTTAATTCTAAAGACGTAGCATCGCTACGTCTACATTATACCTCTTGCAAAAGTGAGATTTTACGAGGTTCTGTTAAGAGTTAAACGTTCAGAATTAAGAGTTCCCTGTTCCTTGTTTCCTGTTCCCTACAACTGCCACGAAGTCTATTAAAATCGTAGGTAGTACATAAGCTGGGCAATGGTTTCACCCGAAAGATTTAACCTTTGCTGAAAATCTGCTAAGTTAAGATAAGCTCCCGCTAAACTGCGATTTTCAACCACTGCTTGCGCCAGGGATAAATCAATAAATGGCACTTTTGCTAGAGTTTCAATTGTTGCCGTGTTAGGGTTGATTTTATGGCTACCAAGAGTTAAAGATTGATCATCGTAATAACTGAAATTCAGAATTGGCTTGAGTGGCTCTAGCCTTTGTACTGGTAAACTTAAGGCTGCGGCAATATCTTCAATACAGTAAAATTTGACACCAGCACGAGAAAGTTGTACAAGCGATCGCGCTTGGTGAATCGATAACCCTGGTAGCCGTAACCAATCATCAACAGTTGCTTGATTGGCATCAATGTGGATACCCAGTTGCGCGGCGATCGCTATCTCTTCTGCTGATTGTAGTCGATAATATGGGTCGTTCAGTAACTTATAGCGTAGTTTTTGTAACTTAGAGTTTAAAGGTAGCCAATTTTTCATAGTGTTGCTTGGTTTAGGAAATATGGTCTAGCAACTGGCGGCGCTTTTGCTCAAATTCATACTCAGAAATCAATCCATCTTGACGTAAACTTTCTAACTCTCGCAAGCCTTGAGCGATCGTACTAACTTGATTGCTGGCGAACTGTGAGTTTTTGATGGCTGATTTACCTAAATTAAAATGACGATCAAAAGCTTCTTCGTCTTGCGCTAAAAACCAAACTCCTTCAATAGCACTCGCTACCTTGGGAATGGGTGTCCAAGAAAGCAACACATAAAGCACACCCCAAAGTGGCTGTCCTAAATAAAACTTATGTAATCCGGAAATTGCCACTGTACCAGACAAAGCTAAAATAGCGGCAATGCTCCGGCTTTTTCGTTGATTAAACATAACTAAAGCACCATCATAAACTCAGCATTGCTGTTATAGTAACTGAATCCTATCTGATGAACTACTCCGACAAAGACTATGCCTGCCCCACGCCTAATACCCTTTGATTTTAAGATTAATACAAATGGGCAGGATCCGAGCAGAGGGGAAACAAGAAGCATAGCGAGGAAGTCGCACTATCTTGTGTGAAGTTGGACTTTTCAATTTTAAGTTGCGCAAGTCAAGTGTTGAAATTGCGGTAACAAACCGTACTCAAACCGAAGTTTCTTTTCTAGATTATGTCCCTAAACTATAATAAGCAAAAGGCATCAATTAAGAGAGCTACTGAGCCTTATCACTCAGTGGGGTGTAACCAAAATGGGATTTTTTGATTCTGACATAATTCAGCAAGAAGCCAAGCAACTGTTTGAAGACTATCAAGCACTTATCAAGCTTGGCGGTAACTATGGTAAATTTGACCGCGATGGCAAAAAGCTGTTTATTGAGCAGATGGAAGCCATGATGGATCGCTATCGGGTGTTTATGAAGCGTTTTGAGCTATCAGAAGATTTCATGGCACAAATGACTGTAGAGCAACTTAAGACACAGTTAAGTCAGTTTGGTGTAACTCCGCAACAAATGTTTGACCAAATGGATCTCACCCTACAGCGGATGAAAAAGGAACTAGAACAACAATCATAAAACTTCCTTCGCGCGATCGTGTGGAAAGCCTACCCTCATTGCCGTGAGTAAACACGTCACGGAACTTTTTAATATCCATTAGGGTAAATTCCCAGTTCTCTCAACTTAGCTGCAAGTTGTTAACGCTGTCGCCGTTGACTTTGAGCTACTTTTTGTTAAGTTTGGTAGCGAGTACCATTGTCATCATACAAGTGTAACATATTTATCTTACTCCCCCTCCCCCCTTCCGATAAACAAGTTATCAGTTATCAGTTATCAGTTATCAGTTATCAGTTATCAGTTACCAGTTATCAGTTATCAGTTATCAGGTAGGAAACGGACTCGTTCACCCCTTGTTTACTGTTGACTGTTGACTGTTGACTGTTCCCTATTAAGCGTGTTTTTTTGAAAGCAAAAATGAAGAGTTTGAAATTGACACCAAACTCTTCATTTTTTACTATGTTAACTTTTTTAACTTTAATTTGATTTCGGTCGAGGAAACTGGTAAGGCGACTTGAATTTTTCCACAGGTACATCCTTAAGCGCCTTCATCATAAAATTGCGCCAAATTGGAGCAACCATAGTCCCGCCCGTTGCACCAGTAGCCAAACTTCTGTTATCATCTCGACCAACCCAAACAGCAGTTGTTAATTGAGGTACGGTTCCGACAAACCAAATATCCTTCTCAGAGGAAGTTGTTCCTGTCTTACCTGCTGCAGGGCGATCTATTGCAGCATGTTTACCTGTACCCTCATTAATCACAGAGCGCATGGTATCAACAATTGCTGCTGATGCCCACGGATCGAGAACTTGTACGGGTTTAGGGGTATTGTCAAGTAAGACATTGCCACTACTATCGGTCACACGGGCAATAATCGTCGTTGGAGATTGCCAGCCATAGTTGGCAAAGGTAGCATAAGCACCTGCCATTTCCAACGGCGTGACACCAATAGCACCCAATGGCAGAGAAGTTACAGGTTCCATCGGACTCATAATACCTAAGGTGCGGCAGGTTTCGACAACCTTATTCATCCCTATAGCCTTACCAACCTTTATGACGGGAACATTACGAGATTGCATCAACGCATAGCGGATTGACATAGCCCCGCCATAGCTATTGTCATAGTTGCGTGGGTAGTACCATCTGTCACCATCTCGATAACCCACAGGGGTATCGTAGACCGTTGTGTCTGGATCGTACCTACCACTTGCAAAAGCAGTGTAGTAAACAAATGGTTTAAAAGCAGAGCCAGGTTGCCGTAAAGCTTGAGTTGCACGATTAAACTCACTGGTTTTAGAATCTACGCCACCTACCAGAGCTTTGACAAAATGTGTACGGGGATCAATGGCAACCAGAGCAATTTGGTTTCTAGATAACCCTTGCCCCCTCAAAATATCATGCCAGTTTTTGACAGTGTCCTCCGCCATGTTTTGGAAGTTGGTATCAACTGTGGTTTGAATTCGCATTCCACCCTTGAGCAGCGCCTCACGACCAAACTTTTTGGCAATTTCGTGGGCTACAGCGTTTGTCACGTAAGGCAAGGCGCTTCCTTGGAAAGATTTAATTTTACCAAGTTTGATTGGTTGTTTGAGAGCCTTATCGTACTCTTCCTGCGTGATCCAGCCCAATTCCTTCATTCGACCTAAAACTACTTTCTGCTGCTCTTTTGCCTTATTCATGTGAATGAAGGGGCTATAGTCTTCCGGCGCTTGGATTAAACCAGCCATCATCGCCGACTCAGCCAAGTTTAAATATTCTGCCGATTTGTTAAAGTAACTGCGTGCTGCTGTTTGTACACCATAGTTGTTATGACCCCAATAAACTTGGTTGAGGTACATTTCTAAAATTTGGTCTTTGGTAAGAATTTGCTCCAAGCGAATTGCCAGTACTGCCTCGGCTATTTTACGGGTAAAAGCACGCTTGTGAGACAAGAATAAGTTTTTCACCAACTGCATGGAGATGGTTGAACCGCCCTCTCGCACGCCGCCTGCTGACCAGTTGGTGACTACTGCACGTCCAACGCCTTTGGGATTAATTCCGTGGTGATAGTAGAAGTCGCTATCTTCACTGGCTAATACTGCTCGCTTGAGATCTGGAGAAATTTTATCTAATGGCATCACTTCACGGTTGGCTTCTCCGTGAATACTCGTTAACAGTTTACCTTTGATGTCATAGATATAAGTCGTTTCTGATGGCAAGAAGCTGCGTAACTGTCTCACATCTGGCAAGTTGCGGAAACTCACCGCTAAGCCAACGAGTCCTCCCGCTACAATAGAACTTGTCAGCATCGTGGCGGAAAGTAGAGTACCGCCAGCTACCTGGCCGACTCCTTTAAGAAACTCAAAACCTGAGCCAGACGCTCGAGGTTGTGGCTGCTTATCTTCAAAAGTCCTTGACGACACGGTGGTTTTACTTCCTCACTAGTAAATATATAGTGTAATGTCTTGGATTAAGCAAGGCGGTTAATTTTTTGCAATGATATTAGTTTGGCAAACGAAAGTCATACAAATTGTCAGTGACCATAACCAATCCTACTTTGATAGTGCAAAGCATAGTTAACAGTCAATCTCCTAGTAGTATGACGCAGGATTTTTCTTGGCTGCGTCGTGGTATTGTTGAAATTTTCCCACAACCGACTGATTCTGATACTCACGTTGAAAGTTTAGAAAAGCGTTTAGCAACAACTGAGCGACCTCTTAGGGTGAAATTGGGAATTGATCCAACGGGTAGCGATATTCATCTCGGTCATAGTATACCAGTGCGAAAACTACGAGCGTTTCAAGATGCTGGTCATACCGCAGTACTGATTATTGGTGATTTTACCGCTCGCATTGGTGATCCGACTGGAAAATCTGAGGTACGTCGCCAACTTACGGAAGAAGATGTGGCGCGAAACGCCCAGACTTACCTTGAGCAGGTGCGACCTATTTTAGACTTTGATACACCAGGAAGGTTGGAGATACGTTACAACTCAGAATGGCTCTCGAAGTTGAACCTGGGCAAAATTTTGGAGTTACTCTCGACAATGACAGTAGGGCAGATGCTTGCTAAAGAGGGTTTTGCTGAGCGCTATAAAAAAGAGAATCCTATTTTCCTTCATGAGTTCCTGTACCCGCTGATGCAGGGCTATGATTCTGTTGCTATTGAGGCAGATGTGGAATTAGGAGGGACAGACCAAAAATTTAATCTTGCTGTCGGGCGGGATTTACAACGCCATTTTGGGCAAAAACCACAGTACGGAGTACTGCTGCCAATTTTAATTGGCTTGGATGGTGTACAAAAAATGTCTAAGTCTTTAGGTAATTATGTGGCTTTGTTAGAACACCAAACTCAAAAGTACCAAAAGCTGCAACAAGTTCCAGACCATCTGCTGAAAGACTATTTTACACTACTTACGGATTTTCCATTGGATCAGCTACCGGAAAATCCACGCGATCGCCAAAAACTATTAGCACAAGAAATCGTCAAGCAATATCATGGCGAACAAGCTATCAAGGAGATTGAGGCGGGTGACGTACCAGAGTTTTCTCTAGCTGATGTCCAGTTTCCTGCAAAATTACCATATATTCTGAATGTCAGTGGCTTGTGCAAAAGTGGCGGGGAAGGTAAGCGGAAAATTCAAGAAGGTGGGGTGCGCTTAGATGGCGATCGCATCACTGATATTGAAACGACTTTCAGTGACAAAAGTGAATTGCATGGACGTGTTTTGCAGCTGGGAAAAAACAAGTTTGTCCGACTGATACCGTAGGGGAGAAAAGCTGATGAACGCCCAAGAGCAAATAATTGTACCTCTGGATGTAGCGGATGAACAAGCGGCGATCGCCCTTATTGAACGCCTTACGTCAGTCACTTTCTTCAAGGTGGGCTTGGAGTTATTTACAAACACAGGACCAAAAATTCTGGAGGTGCTAAAATCTCGGCAGAAACGTATTTTCTTGGATTTGAAGTTTCACGATATCCCCAACACTGTTGCTGGCGCTTGTCGTGCGGCTGCTCGTTATGGCGTTGATTTATTGACAATTCATGCGACATCTGGTAAAGAAGCGCTGAGCGCAGCAGCTGAAGCGGTACAACTAGGAGCAGCAGATGCGGGTGTGAAACCGCCAAAGTTAATTGCGATTACGCTGTTGACGAGTCTTTCTTCCAGACAGTTGGCGTTTGAGTTGAAAATACCTCTAGAATTACCAGAATATGCTTTGGAGATGGCTCTAATGGCTCAAGAGATGGGTTTAGATGGGGCTGTTTGCTCTCCTGTTGAGGTAGCCCAACTGCGACAAAGTTGTGCAGATGATTTTTTGCTGGTTTGTCCGGGGGTACGTCCAATTTGGGCGCAAAAAGGAGATCAGGCGCGATCGCTCACTCCTGCACAAGCTTTGGCTGCAGGAGCAAATTACCTCGTGATTGGGCGTCCGATCACCGCAGCTGCCGATCCACAGTTAGCTTGGAAAAGGATTTGTGAGGAATTAGTGGGTTGCCGCTAAACGGTGCAAACCGTAACAATCCGTAGCAATACGGGCAACTCCAGATCACTCCTTAAGTAAGAGTAGCCGTTATCTCACAAGTGTTAAAGTTCGTACCCTGGGATGTCGAATTAACTTAGATTCAAGCCAGTCCCAGGCTCTACAACTCAATAATTAAACAGACGAATTTGTTCATTAGCGTCGTCAGTGTTATTGAGAAAGTGAGTCAGCACTGCAGGCGGGTTTCCCGCCGTAGGTGACTGACGAACCCGTAAGGGTACCGAGAGATTAACTGATCGAGGCAAACATTACCAATGAGTTCCTAACAAGAAGAAAATGCAAAACTACGTTTTCATTGTTGATACAAACAAGCAACCACTAAACCCAATTCGCCCCAAGCGAGCAAGAACCCTGCTTAACAGTGAAAAAGCAGCAATTTTAAGAATGTATCCCTTTACCCTGATACTAAAAACGTCTGATTTCTCCCAGAACAATCCGTTGCGCTCCGTTTTTGGGCTATCTGATGATACGGCGGTGAGATGAACTCAGGAGTGAAAAAGAAAAATAAAAGCTTGTGGCTTCTTTGTTGTGTCTTCTGGCTATTATCAAATGCTCTAGATACCCCAATACAAGCTAAAAAAATCACTCCCCACCCCTCCACCCAATCGGAGGGGAAACCGATTGATGCTAATAGGTTTTCTTGCTCAAACCAAAATCTAGAAGCACTAACGACTCAACTCTTGCAAGATTTACCAAATTATGCTAATAGAGCAAGTCAACGCGCCCGTCGCTTGAGCAGGGCCACTGACGTTTATAGTTATATGGTAGTGGCGGGAAGACCTGAGTTTACACCGCTACCTCTTGATCCTAGTGGATACACGGCAGATTCAGTCAAAACTGCTTCCGAAAAAGTAGAGCAAGTTTTTTTTACGACTTTAGAGCGACAATATACTGCAGGTAAACCAGTTCAATTACAGGAATTCCACTGGCTGTTTCTCACAAAAACAAAGAGTGATTGGCGTTTTGTGATGATGTTTTCCCAAATTGGTTCATTTCCCAAGAATCAGCCACCGACACCGCCACGAGATAGTAGTGATGGTATCGTTGCTCAAGCAGTTGTTGCTTGGTTACGAGATTGTCAAGCGGGAAGTGTGCGCCTGCGTTCTCGGAGTTTGAAAGGTTCGTCTCAAAAGCCGCCACCATCACAAGCGCCGCCACCGCCATCACCGCCTCCACCGTCGCAACCGCCGTCAAAGTCATAAGACATATTAAAAAACGTTACTTACATGAACCTAGCTGATTACGTTCTGCTGGATGAGTAACAAAATAATCTTGAAGCCATTGACATCCCCGTGCTAGTAAATCATCTAAATCCAAACTCCACAAAATCACTTTGCCATCTTCACTAGCAGAAGCAATAATCTTGCCATCCGGGCTAAAAATAAGGTTTGTCACTGGCTTGCTGTGTCCTGTGAGGGTAGTAATGGGAGTTCCATCCCGTTTCCAAAGTTTGATAGTTGTGTCATCACTACCAGAAGCAAGGATTTTTCCATCAGGGCTGAAACTGACGCTTGTTACTGAACCACTATGTCCAGTGAGGGTATAAATCGGAGTTCCATCCCGTTTCCAAAGTTTAATAGTTTGATCTGTACTCCCTGAAGCAATAATTTCTCCATCAGGGCTGAAACTTATACTATTAATATCTTTTCTATGTCCATTGAGGGTAGTCATTAAAGTCCCGTCTAGACGCCAAAGTTTAATAGTTCTATCATCATCACTGCCAGAAGCAACAATCCCCCCTTCGCCCCCCTTAAAAAGGGGAGTTGGACTCACACTGACACTTTTTACCCAACCTTTATGACTATCTTTAGGGTGGGATGAAATTAGAGTAGGAGCATCCAACTTCCAGATTTTAATACTTCCTTTGTCGGTACCAAAAACTATGATTTTACCATCAAGGCTGAAACTGATACTTGTTAGCAAATCTTCATAACCAGGGAGAGTTTTAATTAGCTTCCCATCCCGTTTCCAGAGTTTAGTAGTACCTTGCTCAGTACTAGTAGCAATAGTTTCACCATCTGGACTAAAACTGAGACTATTTCCCAAAGTTTTATGTCCTTTGAAGGTATCAATTAAAGTTCCATCCCGCCGCCAAAGTTTTACAGTGCCATCTTTGCCAGCAGAAGCTATTGTCTTGCCATTAGGGCTGAAACGAATACCTGTTATCCTACCTTTATGTGCGGTTAATTTAGTTATCACAGATAAATCTAGGTGCCAAAGTTTAATTTTGCCATCTCTGTCAACAGAAGCGATCGCTTTTCCGTCGGGGCTAAAACTGACGCTGGCTACTGAATCGCTATGTCCAACAAGGGTATTAATTAGAGTACCATCCAGTTGCCAGAGTTTGATAGTTTGGTCATTACTGCCAGAAGCAATAATTTTACTATTGGGGCTAAAACTAACAGTATTTATATATTTCTTTGTTTTTGTATCCTCCTTATCTCTATTTGTATCCTCCTTGATAGTTGTGATTAGGGTGCCATTAAATTTCCAAAGTTTGATAGTTCTATCATCAATAGAAGCAATTGTTTCTCCATCCGGACTGAAAATGACGCTTTTTACCCAACCTTTATGCCCAGACAGAAGTTTAAGCAAGGTTCCGTTGCGGTTCCAAAGTTCAATATTTCCTTCTTCACTAGCAACAGCAATAATTTCCCCATTAGGGCTGATTGCAGCAGTTGTCATTAAATTACTCTGCATTTTCACAGGTATAGTTTTAATCAGAGTCCCATTCAATTGCCAAAGTTTTATAGTTCCATCTTTGCTGGCAGAAACAATAGTATTATCAGAACTAAATGACACACTGACTACCGAACGTTGATGTCCAGCAAGGGTTTTAATTGGAGTACCATCTCGATTCCAGAGTTTAACAGTACGGTCATTACTAGCAGAAGCTATGAATTGGCTATCGTGGCTAAAGCTCAAGCTTTTCACCTTATCTGTATGACCAGAGAGGGTTTTGATGGGAGTACCATCTCGGTTCCAGAGTTTTATAGCACCATCATCATTAGCAAAAGCTATGAGCTTACTATCGGGACTAAAACTCACAGCAGAATCTCCTATTTTTTGACCAATGTCAAATTGATTATATTCACGAATATTGACGAGGATATTCAGTAAAGCAGATAACGGGGTAGTTGTTTGATATTCACCTAAAGAAGATTGATTTTGCACAAGGGGTTTTAAATCTTGACTAGCCTTCATAGCTAAAAATAAAGCTTCAATTTGTTTAGATTTGAATTGTTGATCAGCATTATATCCAACTTGTGTAAGTCTTGTATCTTCCTTGGCTCTATGTAGTTGCTTTTGTCCATAAAAAACCATAATAATTGCAAGAATTCCTGCACTCAAAATGATATATATCGCTTTCTTATTAGCTTTAGCTAATTGTTGCTTTGCCTTTTTATTGGTTTCGGTCAGTTTTTGCTTAGCTATTTCATTAGCTGATGCTAATTCCTGATTGGTTTCGGTCAGTTTTTGCTTAGCTATTTCATTAGCTGATGCTAATTCCTGATTAATTTCAGTCAATTTATGATTAGCTTCAATTTGTAATTCTGTAGTAATTTTTTGGCTTTCTTGTAAAAATTCATAATCTGTATTACTGAGATTTTTACCAACTGCCCATGTTAAAGCCTCATCTAAAGCTTTTCCTTGCAATAGCCAAGATTGGTGATGCTGGAATTTTAACCAGTTATTAATTGCTTCACTGTACGGGCGAAGTCTATTTAATTCTTGTTCAATCCAATTCTGGTTGAACACAACTTGATATATAGGGTTATATACTTTTAAATAATTGTTGTTTTTGACGACCAAGCCTGATAGCCTTAATTCTGTTTGCTCTTGACTACTATCTACAACTACCTTCTCACCTAGTTGCAAAACTTGCTGGTATAATCCCAATAATCTACCTGCTTTGTGTTCATTACGGAGTAGGCGATCGCGTATAGTTCTTAAATGCTCTGGTTCATCCTGAGCTTCCCAATTATTTATAATATATTTATCAACTAATTCATTAACATTCAGATAGCTGTTTGTTCTTTCCTGGGCAATTAAACTACACAACTTTTGTGTAAGAAATGGCTGTCCACCAGTCCAGTGCAACACGTCTTGTAAAACTGCTTCTGGATGCTCTACTGTGTCTGCCAACCCTGGAATTAATGCATCCTTCGCTTCGATAAAACTAAATCCAGTTAATTCTATGGAACTACCAATATTAAACGGTGTGCGTTCTCTCTCTTGAATTAAATCAGACGGTGTGGCTACTCCTAGCAAACAAAAAGTTAGACGTTCATATTTGGGAGATTCAGCACGTTGATTGTAACAAGCACGAATTAAAGCAAAGAAATCATCTTTAAATTCAGTTTTGAGCAAAGTATCGATTTCATCAATAAAAATGATGATATTGGCTGACAATTTATTCAACACTAAGGACTCAAGCAGTAAATTTAATCGCTGCACATCTGTCCAAGAGTCATGCTGTAACCACCAACTATTAAAATCTATATCATCAATTTCAAAACTAGTTAACAATTGATTCGCAAATCCCTTATACCATTTTTCGGGGCTAACATGACTACCAAGGATAGTCAGATCAATAGAAGCACATTTGATTCCTATTGATCTGAGTTTTTTGATTGCTTGGACTCGCAAACTAGATTTCCCCATCTGTCGCGAGTTAAATACAAAACAATACTCCGCAGCCTTCAGTAATTGAAAGATTTGTGCGTCGGCTTTTCGAGATACATAAGTGCGATGATTCGCATTTAAACTACCACCGACTTTATAATAGTTGTCAAATTTCATTCTTTTTACACTAGTCCAAATATGAAAAATCTAGATTTATTTAAAAACGCGAATTTAATCAGGTGTAAAACTTTCTTCTCGTAGCAATTTTAGTAGGGTGGGCACTGCTTACCGTTCACTGAAATTGCTATTTTTACGTTGTGAGCAGTGCCCACCTTACAGTTATTAAAAATGATGCAAGATCTCAGTAAACAAGTATCATCACAATTCCAGTAATTTTAGTAGAGTAGGGTGGGTACTGCTTACCGTTCGCGCTCAATTGCTATTTTTACGTTGACAGCAGTGCCCACCTTACAGTTATTAAAAATGGTGCAAGATCTCAGCTAACGCAACCTTTCCGCGTTACTGGTGCGTTACGACAAGCCTAATTCACGCCAAATTAAGAGTTGCAGTTATTCAATCCACATTCATTAGAGACGATCGCAAAAGTATTCATGATACAAACGGCAGCGTGGTATAACAATATTATTGGTAATTTTAATTAGTCCCATACTATCTAATTGATAGATTTGGCGATTTTTAAACTCTAATTTAACGACTTCATCAGTATTCAATATTGCTTTAAATACACTTCCTAATTCTTGATTTTCTTGGAGAGTCTCCAAATGTCGGCGTAAATGCTCAGTATAAATTCCCGTATCTGTGGTTGCTTCTTTGATTAACTGTTCAATAGTTACATCCTGACGTACTAGATAATAAAGCGCCAGTCGCACTAAATAAGGATGTCCTCCTACTAAAGACATAATGGGAAGAATCTTTTTACTATCCAAACCATGTCGAATAGCTAAACTTTTCACCTGTTCCTCATTAAATTCTTCTAATTTAATTGGCAAACCAACATTAAAAGGAGATTGATTAATATCTAAACGTCCATAATCTTCTGTAGAATGTGATACTAATAATCGCAATCTTTCCCATGTTTCTGATTCATTGGCATTTTCATTCCAATTACGCAACATCGGGAAGAAATTCTCATAAATTTCCGGGTATTCAAATAATTTATCTACTTCATCTAAAGCGAGAACTAAAACACCATCTAATTTTTTTAGCAGATTTTTAAATGTTAGGGTGCAATTAACCATACTGGGAGTATCTAAATCCCACACTTGTAGTGGAGGCGCTGAAGATAGTTGATTAATTACATAAGCATAAAAACAGCGTAAAAAATCATTGGCATTAGTAAATTTATTTGTTTCTATTAAACTGAAATTTAAGTACACTGTATTATAATCACTCTTCTTAGCTTCCGCCCTAATTCTTTTTAAAAGCGAAGTTTTACCCATCTGCTTGGGAGCTTTAATCCGAATGAGCGCACCTGGTTCTTTGATAGCACTATAACAACGAGATTCAATAGAAGAGCGTTCTTGATAAAAGGCAGAGTTAACTGGCTCTGGTCCTTCTGGAAACCGTATATTCTGAATGATCTGTCCGCATTTTTCTAAAGCTTTAACACTGACTAACTCCGGCTTATATTTAGCAAATATTTCAACTAAGTTACAACGGTAATCTGGTTCAGTTTCAGGAGGAAAGCCAAATTTAGTAGATATATTTCTAAGTTGATGGCTAGCAGTAGAACGATGCGTAGCGCCAAGTTCTCTGGCTATTTGTTCATCTGTCTGTCCACTTAAAAATAATGGCAATACCTTCTTCTGCTTCGGAGTTAATTCGTATTGATATATGTGTTCAAAAGCTTGTTGATTCATGTGTCTTTTGATGACTAACTTGATTTTTTATCCTTAAGGTGCTTGTATAATCAGTGGACTATGAGCAGTCTTGAGTAAAGATGTGATGATCTGCAATCTTTTTATTTTATTGAAAAATATAACCATCTTGACTGGTGTTTGCTAAGAATGATACTATCTTTTCACGTTTTATCCAAATAAAAAAACAAATTAAATATCTTCAATTTTTCAGGTGCAGAAAGCGTACATAAAGGGTGCGTAAATTAATGTAACGTGCCAGATTTCTTTTGCGCTGGTGAGAGTTTTTGTTTGTGTGTTTAGTTAGTAAAAGCTGATGAGTCTATCAGTACAAGAACACATGATACATAAATTTAATAGTTAATTTATAAACTGACTGACCAGTTTTACTTTAGCAACAGTCAGACAGACATTAACAATGTTGAAGAAAACTTCATCAACACAGATGTTGAATTGAAATTGATGAATTTCTTCTCAAATGTGGAGCCGTATAGAAGTCAGATTTTAAGATGACTATTAACAAAGCGAAGACAAGAATTTTAGCATTGATTGATTTTGCTGCTTTTGAAAAAATAACTCAATACAGTTGGTGATAAGACCAAAACCGTTGAAGGAGAAAAAATATGAACCTCAAATTAATCATTTCGCTATTCACTGGCTGCGTCCTGACTGCTACCTGCATAACTTCTATGATTAGTCAAGCCAAAGCTGATGACGAAGTTCGCTTTATCTGTGCTTCAGGTTACGACAAACAAACTGATAAACGCTTCCCCACAACTTACGCTTGGACACCACGAGGAAAAATTGCAGTTATCCGTTGGAAATACCCCTGGTTTAACAGTCAAACTATTACTCCTGACAAACGGTGTAAAGATGTATCATCACAATTCCAGACTGCTTATAACAAGCAAAGCTTGTCTTACATCACCAATAGCACAGTCAATGGTCAAAATGTAATTTGCACAGCCCGTCAAAATGATGGGGCTTGCGATACCGTACTGCTAACTTTACGACCTGAAGATAAGCCTTTAGAGATTCTTGATGAACTCAAAGAACTCGTTAGAGGACGGAGTACTACACCGATACAGCATAGTTCTAAACAACGTCCAGTCTACTACAAAATTGATATTAATAAGTTCTTGCAAACAGCGCCTGTAGAAAAGGAATAATCTCAAGTCTGGCTGATACCACACCGCTATTGTGTCAGGAAATATGCTCGTAGTAGGCGCTTCAGCGCCAGGTAAAACTTAGATGCTTACCATAATTTCTCTTTAATTAAGAAGCATTAAAGTGCTTACTTCGAGCATTTTTCTTATCTACTGAGATCTTGCACCATTCTCAACAAACGTAGGGTGGGCACTGCCTACCAGCATTAAAATGAGAGTTTGCGGTTTCGATGGGCAGTGCCCACCCTACAAAAATAGCTAAAGTGCTGACTACGAGCATTTTTCTTATCTCTGGCTTTACTCAACATTACTTTAATCAATTGAAAAAATGAAACGCTTTAATATTATTGCGATCGCTTGCTTAAGTGGTTTCCTCATCCTCTCTAGCGCCTCCGCTAAAATATCTCAGCAAGTATCTAATCAACCAACTTCTATACTTGCAAATAATACCCTAACTCTAGAAAAACTTCGTCAACTAGCTCAAGCTGTCACTGTTAAAGTCTTTAGCTCTAATAAAGGTGGAAGTGGAGTATTAATAAGCAGACAAGGACGCACTTACACGATTCTAACCAACGCCCATGTTATTAGTGCCAAAGCAACTCATAATATCCAAACACCTGATGGTAAAACTCATAACGCTACAGTTATTAGTCGCGGTGATTCTTTATCAGGTAATGATTTAGCTGTCTTGCAGTTTCAAGCTCAAGAAAACTACCAAATTGTTCCTTTAGCAACCAACTCTAATTTATCCGAAAATCAAGAAGTCTTAGCTGCTGGCTTCCCCGATGATAGCAAAGAATTAGTCATCACCAATGGCAAAATATCTCTGGTATCTCCTCAACCATTAATTGGTGGGTATCAAATCGGGTATACCAATGAAATTCGACAAGGAATGAGTGGAGGAACACTATTAAATCAAGAAGGTAAATTAATCGGGATAAATGGTTTACATAACAATGCAATTTTAAACGAAACTTACACATATCAAAATGGGACGATTCCCAATGCAGAAGAAATTCAGCGATTGAAAAAATTTAGTTTTGCTGTTCCCATTCAAACTTTAGCGAAAGTCGCCCCAAATTTAGCAGTTATTCCCGCAGAATGGCAGAAGAAGCAGCAAGCTGAAAAACCGCCAGTAGGTAATACATTAGCTGATAAAATCAATAACGTTAATAACATTGCTCAAAAGATTACTGTAAGGATTGACTCGAAAAATAATGGTAATGGTTCCGGAGTCATAATTGCTCAACAAGGACAAACTTATTATGTGGCTACGGCGCGTCATGTGGTAGAAAAGTCAGACTCTTATGAAATTCTTACCTCAGATGGCGAACGATATGCAGTACAACCAGTGCAACCAGAAAACTTTAATTCAAAGGGAACTGACGCAGCCCTCATAAAGTTTACTAGCAATAAAAACTACACAATTGCAACTATCTCTAAAGAAAATCGCTCTGCTTTGGATAACACTAACCAAAAAAAGATGTTGGTATTTGTATCTGGTTTTCCTGCAGTAGATAGGGGAAAGCATAAATTAACTGCAGGGTTTCTTACAGTAAAAGAAGATTTATTTTTGGATGTAGACAGCAATGAAGTACCAATACCTTATTATGTAAACAATTTACTTAACCTTGGTCACGAATTGCGTTATTCCAATTTATCACTACCCGGAATGAGTGGGGGAGCAGTACTAAATATTATGGGTGAAGTAATTGGGATTAACTTAGGTGCTGATCCTAGAAAGCTTAATCAAATTGATAGTAATAATACAAATCAAAGCCCAGTTAAAATTGGTTTTGGTTTAGGAATACCCAGCAATACACTTCTGGGTTTAGCGACAAAAGCAGGACTCAATAAAGAATTGTTAAGACTCGTCAACAATAGTAATAAATCTCAACCACAAACTATACAATATTCAGAAATTAATTCATTGTGGGAACATCCATTATTTGCTATCCAAAAGCCAGCAGCCAATGCTAATGATTATGAGTTATTACAATATGCTAATAAAATATGGCGAATCGGAAATTTTGCAGAAACTGCTGATATTTTGCAGCAAATAGTTAAGTCTCAACCAAACTATTATCAAGCTCATTTTGTACTTAGTTTAGTCCTAACGAATGAAAAAGATAAATATAAGGAAGCTCTTGCTGCTTTTGAGAAAGTAACTACTCTCCAACCAAATTTTTATGAAGTATGGAAATATAAAAGTAATGTGTTAATGGGTTTGGAAAAATATCCATTAGCTCTAGCAGCAGTTGACAAGGCTATTGAGTACAGTGAGAAAGATGATAAAGACTTTAGTCTTTATTTGTTTCGTTCGTCCATATTAATTCAATTAAATAGATATCCAGAGGCACTAGAAGCAATTAACGAGGCGATTAAGATTCAGGATCTTGAGATCAACTACTTAATACGGACTTATGTCCTCTATCAGTTGGAAGATTATCAAGCAGCACTAGCAGATTCTAAACAATTGATTACACGTCAACCTGATAATGCCAATAACTACGTTCTCCAAGGTGATATCCATGTTAGGTTGAAAAAGCATCAAGCAGCTTTAGCAGATTACAAGCAAGCGATTAAACTTGAACCTGATAATTATGATGCTTACGTTTCGCGAGGTAATTTATATGTTGAGATTAAAGATAACAAAGCAGCTTTAGCAGATTACAAGCAAGCGATTAAACTTGAACCTGATAATGCTAAGGCTTACTACTGGCGAGGTTATTTGCACAAAGATTTGAAGGATTATCAAGCAGCGCTAGCAGATGCCAATCAAGCGATTAAATTTCAACCCAACAATAGCAACTACTACGTTTTGCGGGCTAGTGTCTACAAAGAGTTGAACAAGTATAAAGAAGCCCTAGTAGATTACAATCAAGCGATTAAACTTCAACCCAATTATGTTAAATACTCTTTGCGGGGTAATTTCCACCGAGATTTGAAGGATTATCAAGCAGCGCTAACAGACTACGACCAAGCTATTAAGCTTCAACCCAATGCTGTCAACGCCTATCAGCAGCGGGGTAATGTCCACTTTTTGTTGAACAACTATCAAAAAGCACTCACAGATTACAACCAAGCGATTACACTTCAACCTGATAATGCCGACAACTACGTTTCGCGGGGCATTGTCCGCAAAGAGTTGAACGATTATCAAGCAGCACTCACAGATTACAATCAAGCAATTAAACTTCAACCCAATAATAGCAGATACTACGTTTTGCGCGGTAATGTCCACAAAGAGTTGAAAAATTATCAAGCAGCACTCACAGATTACAATCAAGCAATTAAACTTCAACCCAATAATGCCAGCGCTTACTACCAGCGGGGTGATCTCAGCTATTTGTTGAGAGATTATCAAGCAGCGCTAGCAGATTATAACCAAGTGATTAAACTTCAACCCAATAATGCCAACGCTTACAACCAGCGGGGTGTTGTCCGCTATTTCTTGATAGATTATCAAGCTGCACTAACAGATTTGAATCAAGCAATTAAACTTCAACCCAATGATGCCAAGAGCTACTACTGGCGGGGTTTTGTTCGCAAAGAGTTAAAAGATTATCAAGCAGCACTAGCAGATTGCAATCAAACAATTAAACTTCAACCGAATGATGCCGTGGGCTACTACTGTCGGGGTGTTGTTTACCAAAAGCAAGGAGACGATAACGCTGCATTATCAGAATATGCTCAGGCGCTTGTCAAAAATGAAAAATTTGCCGCAGCTAACACAAAAATTGGCTACATCAAATATGAAAAAGGAGATGTTGAAGGGGCTATTCAAGAGTGGCAAAAAGCAGTTCAAGTTGATAGTGACTTAACAGGAGCGCAATTAGCACTTGCAGTAGTTTTACATAGCAGAGGTGAGCAACAAAAGGCTCTAAATATGGCACAAGCTACCTTGCGTTTAGATAAAACTTTAGCTGATGTTGAGGTTCTCAAACAAAATCTCTGGGGTACACGCCTAATTGCAGAGGGAGAAAAGCTCCTCTCTCATCCTAATATCCAAGCATTGCGAGTAAAGAAGTAGGTTATACCAATTCAAAAAATGTTTGCGACAGATAACCCCTGACGCACTGGCTCCCCTTAGCAACTTACCGTGTACACACATCTCACTCAAAACCTCACCCTCGCTTTTAGCTGCGCTAAAATCTTTCCCTCTCCTTACTAAGGAGAGGGATGCCCGATAGGGCAGGGTGAGGTTCCGAGAAAATTTCGGGTGATGGGATGACTTAGATCTTGCACCTTGACTTTAGTACGCCTTGAACTTAAGTTCAAGGCTCATAGCCAAAGTCCGTTAAAACGGACTGAAAGACTTATTTAGTCCGTTTTAACGGACTTAAACTTTGAGCCAAGAAATTTATTTCTTGGCGGACGAGAATTATGGTGCAAGATCTCAAATGACTTGTGTGTACACCGTAGCCGATGCCTTGGGGAGGAGTTTAACCGATGTGTTGCATTCTTTTTTCAAATTGGCATTAGCTGTTGTTGAAAAAAACTTCACCAAAATCAACTCTTGTCTCACCTGGAAGAATTTCTTCTCAATTTCCGACTTGGTTTGGTGAACACAAATAAGATGATGAACAGTAAATAAATTACTTTTTAAGGGAATCCTGCAATGAAAAGCAAATTATTAAAGATAGGAACTTCAACAATTTTGACCACTGTAATTAGTGTAATTGGTATCGAGAATGTATTGGGTTATCAATTGCCAACTCTTACTCAAAATCCTCAAGACTTGAAATCTACCTTGCTAGGTAAAACGACTAAAGCAGGACAATCAAAAATTATCCTAGCAAACAACTCTGAAGAACAAAACCGGATTCGCCTCTATGAAAAAGCTAGTCCGGCTGTAGTTGCGATCGCTCTAGATAGAGGACATGGTAGTGGTTTTATTGTGAGTCCAGATGGTCTAGTTTTGACTAACGCTCATGTTGTCCAAGATGGCCCGAAAACTGTTGCAGTAGTGCTTGCTGATGGTAGACAAGTCTTAGCTGATGTGCTTGGTTTTGCATCTGGTGGCTTGGATTTAGCAGCGCTCAAAATTCGCAATCAGAAAAATTTGCCCTTCCTGCGTTTAGCCTCCCCTCGTTCAGCGCGAGTTGGTCAATCGGTCTATGCGATTGGTACTCCCTTGAGTCTGAAATTACAAAATACTTTAACTTCTGGGATTATCAGCCGCATTGACACCAAATCAGGCTTAATTCAACATGATGCTGCTGTTAACCCTGGTAATTCTGGAGGACCATTACTCAACTCTAGTGGTCAAGTGATTGGTGTTAATAGTGCTATTTTGAATGATACCGAAATTAAAAGATTTATTGGCCTTAGTTTGGCAATTCCTACAGATATAGTCCAGCCTTTTTTGGTAGCCGTAGAACGAGGTAACGCTGAGGTAGCCACTCAACGCCAAAAACCTAGCAATACAAAAGAACAGGATTTACCCTTGAATGGTCAAGTTCTACAAGCAGCTTTAAAAAAAGGCGATCGCACTCTCCCAAACAATAGCTATTTTCACATTTATGCATTTGAAGGGAAAGCAGGTCAACAAGTAACTATTGAGATGGATAGTAAACAAATAGACTCTCATTTATACTTACTGCTTCCTGCTAAAGAGACGCTAGTAGGGGAAAACGACGACATCTCTCCAAAAGATTTTAATGCTAAATTGACAGTGACTTTGCCTGAAAATGGTATCTACTATCTGTTAGCTAACACTTTTGAAGCAGGAGAATCCGGGAGTTACAGATTACAGGCTGTGATTTCTCAGAAATAAAATAGTTACAAACAGCAGATGTTAAGTAGGTAGGCGTAATTAATTCGTAGATAGCAGTAGTGCGAGCGTCTCGCTCGCGGGCAAGATGCCCGCACTACATTTTATATTTAATTAAACTTACCAGCTACTAGTTGTTCTGCATTTCATCAAACTTAGCACGCACAGCTTGTATATCCTGCCACGTTAACCACTTAGGCTTGCCGACTTCACGGGATTGGTTACGTAACAAATAAGACGGGTGGAAAATTGGCATACACAAACGCCCATCCCACTCCATCCACTCTCCACGAATTTTAGAAATTGCACGCTTATCACCAGTTAATCCTTTGACAGCCGTTGCACCTACAAAAAGAATAATTTTTGGATCAACCAGGCGAATTTGTTCCAATAAATAAGGCTTGCAAGCTTCCATCTCTTCAGTCGTAGGAACTCGGTTATCAGGAGGTCTGCACTTGTTGATATTACAGATATAAACGTCCGTTTCAGTATCTAATTTAACTGAAGCAAAAATTTTCTCTAAAAGCTGTCCTGCCTTACCAACAAAGGGTAAGCCAGTTTCGTCTTCAGTTTGACCTGGTGCTTCCCCCACAACCATAATTGGTGCTTTAAGATTACCCCTTCCAACAACAGCATGAGTACGTGTATTTCCCAAACTACAACGGTAACAGCGATCGCAATGCTGTGCCAATTCCGTCATATTGGCATAGGTTCCAGTCGGAATGGGAATTTTCGCGTCTTTAGGAATCAGCTCTTTTTGGTCATTCGAGTCAATACTTGAATCCTCGAAGAGACTGAGTTGTTGTTCGTTACTCATGTGTGGGTTTTATCACCAAGAATGTCAGGGCAGCGGATTGAATTAAGAATTGGTATTAGAATTGTGTTTGTGCTGGTTTAACAACGACACGACCATTTTCCACAACAGTGCAATTTTTAGACATACTCTTGCAGTTGTCAAGTGGAGTATCAACACATTGCATTTGTGCAGACTGCTTTTTATGGTTATAATTGTTTTGATCTTGTTGTTGAATCAGACTAACAGCACAACAAGCAGAAGTGGTTAACAACATTTCAAGTACTTTTAGCTCTGTATACTATTATCGCTCGTAATGGTTGTATTTTTACGATCAAAACTTGTGTTTGGGAGCATCCCATTTTTGTGCCTGTCCGCAGCGTTAGCGTAGCGTGCCCGGAGGGCATACGCAACGAAGTGGAGCGTGGCAATCCTATCAACTGGTGCTCAGTGAGAGATTGTGGGATTGCTTCGTCGTCCCTCCTCGCAATGACAAGTTATTTTATGATTACAAAATAAAAACTGGGATGCACCCCTTGTGTTTTTTATAAGAACGCACAATTTTTGAACACACAGCCTTAACGCTTCGGCAGTTGTAAACCACCACGTTCTAGCATTTGCCGTACTTCAGGGCTAGGGTTGTAGTTGTAACCAAAAGAGGAGCGCTCTGAATCATCTACAATCTGAGGCGTTAGCAATACAATCACCTCGTTACGTTCATTAGTTTTGTTTGTTCTTCTAAAGAGTGAACCAAGAAGCGGAATGTCACCCAATATAGGAACCTTAGAGACATTTACTCGCTCTGAATCTTGAATAATACCACTGAGAATTAATGTCTGACCATCACGCAGACGAATTAAGCCAGAATTAAGAACACGCTTAGAAACTAAAAATATTCTTTGGCTACCACTCGAACCTAAGTTAATTTCAGCTGGAGCCTGAGGAGCTGCAATAGTGGGAGCTACTGAGAGAGATACAAAACCATTGTCATCAATCCGTTCAATTTTAACAGCTAGGGTTAAACCTACTTGTTCTTTATCCGCTGCAATTGTTTCTGTGGCAAAATTCTGATCGCGAACGATTTGCCTTTTTATATTACCTACTACTTCCTGAGTCAGGTTAATACTTGCGCTTTGACCTTCTTGAACAATTAAGGTGGGGTCAGTCAAAATCTTAGCATTGCCATTTTGTACCTGAGCTTGTAAGTTAACAAGCAAACGTTTAGGAAACTTAAGCGGATTTTCTGGCAATGGGTTTTTGATTGTTGGAGAACTAGATACACTTCCACTCACTTCAGAACTGGTCGCTGGTCTAGAACCGCCAAAATTGAGAACTGCTGCACCGCCATCATTAGTAAAGAAGTTGTTACCAATGCCAAACGAAAAGCTAGTGTTAAAGTCTTTTGTGTTCAGTAGATTAACATCGACAATTTTGACGTTAACGACGACTTGCCGACGGCGGATATCAAGCTGAGTCAGCTGAGATGTCGCCATTTCAACTTGCTTGGGAGAACCAATTAAAGTAATGGAATTGGTGCGTTCGTCTCCTAGTGCTTGTAAACCTCGGAGTAAGGGTGTTGAATATTTGGAGTCATCAAGACTTAAACGTTCAATTTTGGTTTCTGTTGTCGTCTGACTTTGGGTGAGGGGGTTGACAATACCACTTACAGGTACAGCACTAACACTAGTCACTTGACGTTCGCGGCTGACTGCACTTTCTGCCCCTAAACCAACCAAAAAGTTTAATGCTGTGTCCACCTTTGCCTGATTGAGTCGCACACTACGTACAATTACATCACGAACGGCATTAGGCAGTTTCGTTCCAACAAAAATTGTCCGTCCTCTGCGGTTTGCTTCAAGACCACTCAGGCGCAAGACATAGTTAAAAACATCTTGAACTGACTCGTTTTCTATATCTAGCGAGATTGTTGGTTCGTCACTCCTAGTAGTACTTTGCTGTCCAGAAGAAGCTTGCTCTTTAGTCTCTCTTCCTGCGAAAGCCAGGTTAAGACCAGCAGCACGAGTCAGCAGTGACAAAACCTCACGTACTGGGGCTTCTCGCAATACCAAGCGAGACACCCGTTCTTGAGTTCCTAAGTCAATGTTGTTAAAAGAAGCATCGAGATTGGAGATAGCAATATCACCTACAGGTGGTGCGATCGCTTTTGGCAAGATAGGCGAAGTTTGGTTCGTATCTAAATCTGGTGCTGCTGGTTGTGTAGGTTGAGGTGAGGGAGAAACAGGGGACGCAGTTTGTATTGGTACTGCTTGTGCTGTATTCGTCCTCGCCTGTCTTGGTTGTGTTGAGGTAAAGCTCAGAATAATGTTATTCTGCTGTCGCACCACGGGTTCACTGTTGGGGGCGCTGCTGGTTCCGGTAACTATCACCTGAATGCTATTGGCATCAAGCTGATAAATTGTCACTGAAGCAATTCCTGAAGCAGGATTATCTTGACGGAAAGTATTTCCTTTTGGTAAATGTAATTGAGTGTTAATAATATTTACGACTAAAGAGTTACCTTTTTTTGTCGTAAAAATTTGTGGGCGTGAACTCAAAGCAGTTTTCAATATGACGTTAATTCCAGCATCAACTGGACTTAGCTGCACTCCAGTAATTTGAGTAGTCTCTGCCCATACTGGTTGAGCTGCGAAAACAATCATTGCAGCAGCACCTAATACAAAACTACTATCACTAGCGTGAAGCTGTTTCACAGTTTATTCCTCACAATTGAAAAACCTAACAAAAAACTTTGCTTGTCCTGTGCTTTGGATCAAAGCGATTTGAGCTTTTGGCAGCTAAGCTCTTAGCATAGCTTTCTCGACAATCAACACAACTACGTTGATATATTTCCCTATAATTGTTCATCTTGAACAGTTTTTTTACCTGACAGCCACTGGCAGACCCAAGCTTGCGTAACACTTGTTCGTATGTCCCCTCGGCAGATACTGCCTCTGATAATTTTATCTTTACAATTTGTAAATTTTATAAATATATTTTTCCCCTATAAATGCACCCTCAACTGCCACCATCGGTTTTTACTGTTTTTAAAGATGCAAGGATACTACCTAAAATACTCAATCAACTAAGAAAGTGTATTTTAAAGAACATTTGACTCAGTATAGCATGATTATTTATTACTATGTAAAGAGCAAAATATGAGTAATTATGCTGTGTTATTGTTCAAGGTGCTGAATGTGGAATTTATAGTTAAATTAGTATTTGCAACAATTACTTTAATTTCTTCCTAGTAGAGATCGCCAAAAAAAACCACTATTCAAAATCCACGAAAAGCTTGTAATACAAGCTTTTTGAATTTTGAGAGAAGTTTGTAGCGCTCAGGAAATCTTCGTAAGCGCAAAGCGCACGCAATCATGTGTTAGCCGTAAGGCGTGCCATAGGTATACAAAGCAGCATTTTTGGAGGAGACTCCAATCTATGCCCTATGCCTGCGGTACGGCTGCCCTAACGGGTACCCTGCATTAACGGTGATAAGCGAATGCGTGAATTCCAAAGCAGCAGTCGTGTGTTGTGCCAATAGTAATCATGACCATTACTAAAAGCAACAAGATATTGTCTGTATCTAGCCTTGAGGCAAATTTATAAGCAAAGGAGATATTTCCGTTATCTTGCGTTTAAGAAGAAAACGGTTGCAATTTTGTTTGTCAGATCTCATACATTTAAACTGCGAATTTTCTTGTTATGAGTCATTAGTAAGACCAGCACGATGCAGCAGGTGAGACCAGCGCCTAGGTCGGGAGACCCTCCTGCATAGCGCTGGCTCTCCAACGCAGTGGCTCAACGGACAGGTGTCTCAAGTCGGGAAACCCGCCCACGGCACTGTCCTCCCCTACGAAGAGTGCTGGTTCACCAAGACGGGGGCTCGTCTCACCTGTTAAGCGTATTTCTTGTAGAGAGTAACGCTAATTCAAGAGAGTAACGCTAATTCAATAGTCGCCCAAAAAGTTAGATTTACCAACACCAAGTAACTAATCAATTCAAAATGTACAAGGGAAAAAACCAGTCATTGTAGAAAGTCTAGCCAATAGCCGTATACAAATCAAATGCGGGACAGCTTACAAGTTATAGCCAACACATTTTTAGCACGATTAATAGCAAAAGCCCAACAGATAAGGTGAAATTAATGCCAACGCAGAAAGCTTTAGCGATTGATGCAACTAGAGTAGAAGGTGGCAGGCGTATACTTCCTAGACGACCTGTGTTATCTAGCCACCATGCTAAATGGGAAAACTTATATTTGGAGTATCACATTCAACCAGAGTATGAAAGCCCTGAACATTATGCATCCCATTATACACTTGCTATTCGTCTCCGTAGTCAATCACATTTGGAACGATCGCTTGGTGATTGCCACAAAACTGAAAGTCCTATCCCTGGCGATGTGGCGATTATTCCTCCCCAAACCATCCACAAGGTATCTTCTTCTCAAGAGTCAGAATTTATTGCTTTGTGCTTAAATTCTGAGTTTGTCTCAAATATTGCTGGTGATTTAGTTAATCAGGATGTTGTGGAGATTATACCACACTTTTCCAAGCCTGATCCCTTAATTTATCAAATTGGGCTTGCCCTTAAGACAGCACTGGAATCAGATAGGTCGCCTAGCCGTCTTTATGCTGAATCAATGGCAACTGCACTATCAGCTCATCTCTTGCAGCATTACTCTGCGCCTAAGCACAAATTTCCAGAATATCAAGGAGGATTGCCGAAATATAAACTACAGCGAGTCATTGAATTTATTATCGACAATTTGGCAGATAATTTACTCCTTGACATCATGGCAAAAGAAGCAGGCATAAGTCAGTACCACTTCTGCCGCTTGTTCAAGCAGTCTACTGGGCTTTCTCCCTACCAATATGTGATGCACTGCCGCATTGAGCGTGCTAGGATGCTGCTGCTACAGAATAAACAAAAAATTTCTGAAGTGGCGTCACAAGTAGGTTTTGCTGATCAAAGTCAATTCACACGTCACTTCAAGCGCGTACTGGGAGTAACACCCAAAGAAATTCGTGCAAAAATTTAGCAAGAATATCACAAAATAGCAAGAATCTTCTAGACAGTAGTAATCAGGATTTCATATACCTTTAAATAAACATCAATGTCCCTATTAATCTCGGCTAGTGGTATTCGATCCAAAAGATTCTCCTAAGAGTTCCCCTTGGAAACACAGGACTCATTTATTGCCGCTCAAATTCGTCGGCAAGGTTGTTTATTTAACAACTCTTGCGATCAAACAAAGAAGCTGGGAGATAACATCCTCCCTTATCCCCCGCATTTCTTGTTGTGGTGCCCAGAAATAGTCCTGCCAAATTCAAGGGATTGGGAGAAATCGAATCAGAGTGATGAGTGTTGCGGTGCATCTCCAAAGAGACGTTTGCAAAAAACTGCTTACTGGACGTTTTACCACTACGTCCTTTTCTTATCTGGAGAAATAAAGGAGAGCGTATGAGCGACAATTGTAAGCTTCGCTGTACTCGCCCTGATACTATTCGCCATAGTACAACTTTAGAAGTTCAAGCGCAACTGATTGACATCCTCAACCAAACGCTGGCAACTACTATTGATCTTAAGACTCAGTTCAGGCAAGCCCGTTGGAATGTGAAAAGCATGAACTTTCATCCTTCACACAAATTATTTCACGAAATTGCAATTGAACTAGAGTTGTACATTGATATGCTTGCTCAGAGAATAACAACTCTTGGTGGTTTAGCCAGAGGAACAGCTCGATCTGCTGTCAAACATTCAGTCTTACCTGAATACCCCTTTCATCTTACACAAAGTCAAGAACACATAGCATCCCTAGCAGAGCGTCTATCCATCTATGCCTCTTTGCTATGGGAGAATATTGACCGCACTGCTATTTTGGGGGATGCTGAGACAGCGTACATCTACGCAGAAATCTCTAGCGTCATTGACAAGCATTTGTGGTTTTTGGATGAACAGCTGATGACCTCATGCTTTGATGAGGATCATCGAGTAGTTTCTCATAACTAAAGAAACAACTGTCGAAAATCTCCAAAGTTCCACAGTTGCCACAACCGGACGGCAGGTGCTAAAACTCGGGCGTTTGCCCACAAGGGCGCACTGCCTCTGGAACCCGTGTTAGGCGCTGTTCACTGAGTACAGGATGGCACAATTTCGTAGCGATTATTGGCTAAGGTGCGGTTATCTCAAGCCAAACCACAGTGCTACGGAATAAGGAAAAACTGTACTCAGATTAACCAAACATTTTCTAGCTAAATTTTGTGGCTAAATTTATAATTACATATAAAGATTAACTGATTTAATTTTTCTATTTTTAATTATTAGGGGTTGACGTTAATCCTTCCACGACATACTAACTTTCCTGGGATAAGAGTTAATTCTTGGATATCAACATCCGATCCCAGATTGAAAGAAAGTTCTTTGTGACTAGGCTCAAGTAGCCCTCCTGTATCGGTTTTAACTTGAATTGATGAGAGTTGCAACTCCTGTGTGCTAACTAGCTGCGGACTCATACTAATATCTAAATGAGTAGGCTTACCTTCGTCTGCCAAAATAGCGAAGAGTGTTGCTTTACTCTGGTCAAGGTCAATTTTTTTCCAAGTTATGGACTCGGATTTGAAGTGGTGTTCTGGTAAAAGTTCAACCACAACCTCATGTAAAGCAGTTGATAACAAGGTAGATGATACAGACGCATTGAGATCCTCCTGTGATTGGATCAATTCACCAACTACTGGTACTGTTTCTAATAGTCGTAGTGGTTGTCCTTTGAGTACTGAGCCAATATTGATACGAATATTTTCTGCAACTAGTTGAATTTGTGTAAGATGGAGACCTCGATATACAGCATGACTGGCAAAAACAGATACCCAAGGAATGCAACCAGACAGAAGTTGGCGATCGCTGGCTCTGATTTCCACTTCCAGTTGAGAGACTTGGCTCACTTGAGTTTTCAGCCACAGCTTGAGTGCTGCTGTCAACACATTTGTGACAATACGTGTTTTGTGTGATTTTTTCGAGTGTAAATGAGACTCTTGCATCTAACCGTTTTGCTTATGATTATTCTAATTGACAGATACCTAGAATTTTTACGCTATGTTAATGTAGCGTTTTGGGCAACTAATGAGAAAATGTAGAAAAATTATTTGCTGATTAACATTTTGATTGATTATCATTTGATTGATTATCAGTACTTCCCACATGCAGGCACGGTTACAAAAAATTCTTTCTCAATGGGGTATAGCCTCACGTCGTGAAGCTGAAGAAATGATCAGGCAGTCACGCGTGCTCATCAATGGTGAATTGGCACATTTGGGTCAAAAGGCTGATCCCCAAACAGATGCTATCACGGTTGACGGAAAGGTAGTGTCTGTCCTACAGCGCCCTAACCTTATTTACTTATTACTGCACAAACCATTCGGAGTGCTTACCACTTGTGAAGATCCACTAAACAGACCTACTGTATTAGACTTACTTCCTAAACAAATAAGTTCCGGTCAAGGTCTTCACCCAGTAGGTCGGTTAGATATAGACTCTACAGGAGCATTAATACTTACAAACGATGGAGATCTTACTTTTGGTCTAACTCATCCCAGTCACAGTATTTCTAAAACATATCGTGTTTTGGTCAAAGGACATCCTTCACAAGAAGTGCTACAGATGTGGCGTCAGGGTGTGGTATTGGAGGAGACAAAAACACGACCAGCACAAGTACGAGTGATAGAAAAGTTTGTTTCTTCTTGCTGCTTAGAAATTATTTTGAAGGAGGGGAGAAATCGTCAGATTCGCCGTGTTGCTCAACAATTGGGATACCCAGTTATTGAACTACATCGCACTGCTATCGGTTCTATTCAATTACAAACGCCTGGAAAAGCTCACTTAGGTGAAGGTAAGTATCGTCATCTAGAAGAGTTTGAAATTCATTTTTTAAAAAAAGCAATTGCAGCAGTTTCCTATTAAAGATTCAGTGTGGTTAAGGAGTGTAACAGTATATGACGTGGCAAACAAAGAAAGACAAGGATGAGTCAATACCTTCATTCGAGCAACAAAGAGCCGAAATTCTCGCCCAAATGGGTGCTCAACTGTTGGCGTTACGCTTGGGACAGGGTTTATCGCTAGAGGAAATGGTCCTTTTGACCAAAATTCCCCAACGACTATTAGAGGCGATAGAACAAGGTGATTTGACTAAACTCCCAGAGCCAATTTACACTCAGGGTTTGATACGGCAATTTGCTGATGCACTAGGGTTGAATGGCGCAGAGTTTTCCACTACTTTTCCTACAGATATAGACCAGTTCAGCCAAAACTTAGGTTGGAAAACGACATCAGCGAGTCAATTACGCCCTGTCCATCTTTATGTACTATACGTATTTTTAATTTTTTGCTCCGTCAGTGGTTTGTCTAAGTTACTCAACGCAACAACATTACAAGCAACTTATAACCAAAATAACCAGAAAGAACAAACACAGCCCCTAGCACAACAACAAACCACCCAAAATCAAAAAGTACAACTTGTTCAAGCTGTCAGTAAATTATCTGACAACGCCATAGAACCGCAGCAGGTGCAAATTGGTGTGACATTTAAACAGACATCTTGGATAAAAGTGGTAGCCGATGGCAAACTCCAGTACGAGGGTGAACTCCCACAGGGGACTCAACGCACTTGGATGGCCCAGGGACAACTGACAGTGAAAGCAGGTAATGCGGGTGGCGTGTTGATGAGTGTTAACAAGCAACAAGCCAAGCAACTCGGAGAACCGGGTACAGTCAAAGAAGTGACGATCGCAGCTAATACTAGATCCTAAGCAGAGGAAGGATGGAGAGAGTGAGGGAGTCAGAGAGTGCGGGAAAATATCCTTCCTTCCCTCCTTCTTTCCCCCTCCTTCTCTCCTCTCCTCACTTAGGTTGCGGCGCACGTCCACATAACTTAGTGAGATTTTGTAGGCGATCGCTCAATTCCTTAGTCAAAGCATTCGCTTGATAGCACCACTCCCAGTTACCTTCAGCTTTACTGGGGAAGTTCATCCGCGCTTCACCTCCTAAACCCAAAACATCCTGTAACGGAATAATTGCTTGATTCGCCACACAAGTCATCGCAAGTCGAATCAAATCCCAATGGATACCTTCAGGACTTTGACAACCTAAATAAAGCAACAAGTTTTGCCTTTCCTCTTCTGAGGCTGTATTGAACCAGCTTATACTTGTATCGTTGTCGTGAGTTCCGGTGTAAACGATACAATTGGGTGAATAGTTGAAAGGTAAAAATGGATTAGCAGCGTCAGAACCAAAGCCAAACTGCAAAATTTTCATTCCAGGAAATTCATACTTATCTCGCAGCGCTTCTACTTCTGGCGTAATGACTCCCAAATCCTCCGCCATTACAGGTAGCTTACCTAATCGCTGTTTAATTGTCTCAAATAACTCTTCTCCGGGAGCTTTGATCCATTCTCCATTGATAGCTGTTTGTTCCCCTTTTTTCACAGCCCAGTAAGCTTCAAATCCTCGGAAGTGGTCAATACGGATCACATCTAGATAATCCAGCATCGCCTCAAAGCGTCCTATCCACCAGCTAAAGTCCTGGTTTTTCAATCCCTCCCAGTTATAAATGGGGTTACCCCATAATTGACCAGTGGTGCTGAAGTAATCTGGTGGGACTCCCGCCATCAGTGCTGCTTCTCCCGTCTGTTCGTCCAAGCAAAAAATATGGGGATGGGACCACACGTCAGCACTGTCATGGGCTACGTAGATAGGAATATCGCCAATAATTTGAACACCGCTCATATTGGCATAGTTTTTTAGTTGCGACCACTCGCGGAAAAATTCGTATTGGGTAAACTTGTAATAAAAAATTTCCGTACCGAACTGCTGTTGTGCCCGTTCTATCGCTTCCGGTTCACGTTTGGCAAGTTCTGGCTCCCAAGTATGCCAACTTGTTCCATTATGAGCATCTTTGAGCGCCATAAACAAGGCATAATCCTCTAGCCAATAGGCTTTGCTGTCACAAAAACCAGCAAATTCCTTCTGCTGTAAGGATGTTGCCCTCTCTTTAAAATTCTCGCAGGCTTTTTTTAGCAGTTCGATTTTTATGGGCGTGACCTTGTCGTAATCTACCTTAGATTCCTGAAAAACTGGTAAATTAGCAAAGTCCTCCTCAGATAAGATACCCTGTTCTACCAATTTTTCTGGACTAATCAGCAGCTGATTTCCAGCCATTGCTGAATAAGAAGCGTAAGGAGAGTTACCATACCCAGTTGGTCCTAGAGGTAGCACTTGCCAAAATTGTTGGCCGCTTTCTCTGAGAAAATCAATGAACTCATAAGCTTGGATTCCTAAATCCCCAATGCCAAATCGGCTGGGAAAGGAAGTGGGATGTAGCAAAATACCGCTGGATCTGGGAAAAGGCATACTGAACCTATTGTTAATGAGCGAACAAATGCGCGATGCTACCTCTGGGCAGCTCCTTCTGGGAGCATCGCATTGAATCTATCACAGAACTAGTAACTGGGGATGCATCCAGTAACCTGACATTGATTGTCCTTTGCCTTTGATTAAATGACAAATGACTAATAACTCATGACTTACCGAAATCCTGCTCCAACAGTTGATATCATCATCGAATTAATCGACCGTCCTCATCGACCAATAGTGTTAATTGAGCGACATAATCCCCCTTTAGGTTGGGCTATCCCCGGTGGTTTTGTAGATTACGGAGAATCTGTTGAGATAGCAGCACAGCGCGAGGCTTTGGAAGAGACTAGCTTGCAGGTGAAGTTGGTTGAACAATTTCATGTGTATTCTGATCCCAGCCGTGATCCCCGCAAGCACACACTCAGTGTTGTGTTTTTGGCAACAGCAACGGGAGAACCCAAAGCAGGGGATGATGCTAAGGCTATAGAAATTTTTGAGTCTTGGCGTGTGCCACTGAATTTATGCTTTGACCATGATAAAATTTTGCAGGATTATTGGCGATATCGGCATTATGGGATACGTCCGAGGTTGGATTAACTGTTAAACCACCAAGACGCAAAAAGCGCAAAGTATAGAGATATGAGTAGAAGGGTTATTCGTACAAATCAAGCACCTGCACCTGTGGGACCGTATAATCAAGCGATTGTCGCGTCTGGTGAAATGATTTTTGTCGCTGGGCAAATTCCTCTTGATCCCAGTACGGGAAAGATTGTTGGTGAAGGGAATGTAACAGGGCAGACTCAACAGGTGATGGCAAATTTAGAAGCAATTCTCACATCTGCTGGGGCGAGTTTTGAGGATGTGGTGAAAACAACTGTGTTCTTGGCGGATATGAATGATTTTGCTGCGGTAAATGCGGTATATGCAAAGTATTTTGATGAGGCGACAGCGCCTGCGCGTGCGTGTGTACAGGTATCGCGTTTACCCAAGGATGTATTGGTGGAGATTGAGTGTATTGCCGTGATTTCAGGGTGAACTACCTACACTGACTGAGTACAGTACAGTGTAGGCTTCCGGCGTCATCGACAGATGCCTTTCCACCTTTGGGCTTATTGGTCTTACTCCGCCTCGGCACGGCAATAACGGGGTTCCCTCCGTCATTTGATAATATCCGAATTCCTTCTTTCCTGATGTTTAGTGCTGCATTACCATCACGATCATGATGAGTCTTGCAATTGGGACAATCCCATTCACGGATATCAAGCGTTAACTCATCAAGAACATGACCACAGGATGAACAGGTTTTGGAACTAGGGAAAAATCTTCCTATCTTTACAAGCTGTCCATCTTTAGCTTTCAACTTGTAATCTAGAAAGTTAACGAACATTCCCCAGCCAACATCGGATATTGACTTTGATAGCTTCCGGTTTCGTACCATTCCCTTGACATTGAGGTTTTCCACAACGATGACTTTGCTTTCGTCTACCAGTTTCCTACTTAGCTTGTGTAGGAAATCCTGACGGGAATTCAATACTCGTTCGTGAACCTTGGCTACGAGTTTTTTGTACTTGTTTGTTGAATTGCTACCTTTAACCTTACGAGCAAACTTTTTCTGCTTTCTAGCTAGATTCTTCTCATGACGCTTTAGGTGTTTTGGATTGGAATGCTTGGTAACTTGTTCGCCATCATGAACAATAGCAAAGTCTTTCAAGCCAAGGTCAATACCTACTATTTTGTCGCCTTTTGGTTGATCTGCATCACCATCAACTTCACAAAGAACAGACGCAAAGTATTTGTCTGTAGGAGTCTTGCTTATAGTAACTGTCTTGATCTGCCCCTCAATCGGTCTATGAAGAACTGCCTTAACAACACCAATTTTTGGAATTTCCAAACAATTACCCACAACTTTTACGTTTTGAGGATATTGGATTGATTGCTTATGGTGCTTTGACTTGAACCTAGTAGGACATAATTTATAAAAACCGTGTTTTCATCCCTCATGGAACTTGCGTTGAATAAGCGTTTTACAGAAAACAAAAACACGGGTTTTAACGATTAAGGACTACTAGGAAACTTAGCGCGTCCTTCAAAAAAATTGGTGTAAGCCTTGTTTAAATTGATTGCTACACACTGCAAAACAGCAGAATAACAATCTTCTTTTAACCAAGGATGCTCTACCTTTAATTGAGGTAAATAAGCTTTGTAAACACTTAGTTTTAAAGATTTTCCGGTTTCTTCGTAGTGCTGAATACAAGCATTTAAGACATAATTGTAAAACCATCTTGCACAACCAAACGACTTAGCTAGAGATATTTCTTGTTCATTTGTTGGGTATAACCTGACCTTTACTACCTTCAACACTTTATTCTCTTTCAAGTCTCCTTAAACCTAGATGACATAACACGTTAGCGGTGGTTGGGCTGCTTCCCCATTCATCATCAGCTAACTTGCTGAGTTTACACTTTCTGCCGCTTCCAACTGTAAGTTCTGCCCTAATTTTGGTTCAGTGCCTGCAACTATACGCCCAATATTACTACTGTGTCGCAAAATGACGTATAAACCAGCAACAGCACCGAAGAGGATGTAAGGTAAAGGTTGATGTAAAAGTACCATAAAAAGAGAAACGCCAACAGCTCCAGCAATCGAACTCAAAGAGACGATCCGCGATATCGCCACGACAAAAGCAAACACACCAAACGTAGCTAAACCAACCTGCCAATTCATCGCCAGTAAAATACCTAAACCAGTAGCAACAGATTTACCACCAGCAAAACCCAGAAAAATCGATTTACTATGTCCAAGTATGGCAGCCAATCCAGATAAAACGACCATCCAAGGTTGCCACAATTGGGGATTAACTTCTGGAGGCATAAGATTTTGATTGGGAGCAAAGTTGAACAACCAGTAAACCAGCGCGATCGCCAACACTCCCTTCAAGCAATCTATCACTAAAACAAAAGCCCCTGGTCCTTTTCCCAGAGTTCTCAGCACATTAGTTGCACCAGTTGAACCGGAACCAACTTCCCTCAAATCAATACCTTTCAATCGTTTAGCTACTGTATATCCAGTGGGTGTAGAACCCACCAGATAAGCTAACACCAAAATTGCTCCGCACAAACTTAACCAAATAGTCATATCTAAGAGTTATGAGTTATGAGTTTTTTATCCTTTGTTACTAGTGACTAATGACCAATGACTAATTAATAGTCATCATCATAATTTCTCATCATTTTGGGGTCAGGAGCAAAGGCTAACCACAAAGGAAACTGCAAGAGTCCCAAACTAATTTGCTCTTCAGAATCATCAATCAAAATCAAAGGTAGTTGATTGGCTTTTACGAGTCGATCTGCTTTTTGTGCTAAAGCTTCTGGAGTTTCAAATAATACCATACCCTTGTCTGGTCCAAAATCTGGACGACCAATTCCTAAACAGTCCTGTAAACCTCGTCGCCATTCACCCAAGCGCTCTGGTGTATTTGCTAATACCAAAGTGCGGAGGCGATCGCTATACAATTGGTGTAATATCGAAATCACTGCTGAGGCAATAAGAATATTCTGCAACCGACTGCCCGTCGTCCGCAAAGCACCTCGTCCTCCTTGGCTAAAAAACCAGTTAGAAACTCGGTCTGCATGCACTGGTTCAAAGGTGCGGCGCAGTTGCCAGGGTGGACCATAGTAATCTGGTTTCGTGCGATACTGGTCAATTAAACGGCGCACCTGTTTTGTCGTGTCTTGAAACTGCTGTTGAGCAAATTCTGGGGTTGCGCTTTGCGCTTGGGCTTGCTTAACCTCTTTTACTTCTAGCTTTTCTGGTTCTGGTTTCGGTTTTGGCACGAGTTGCAACTGTTCTGCTGCTGCTGCCAAATCTTGTAAACTACCTGTGAGGTAGTCTTTAAAACCTTGTACCCGAATCGCTAAATCTTGAGAAGTACCTGCAAAAGTGGTTCGCATCTCATTGCGAATCCGTTCTTGACGTCGTTCCAACTGTTCTACAGAAATTTGCAGGGTTGCTTTACGTTGTTCCAGCCCAGAAAGCGCCTCTTGCACCAGTTGCGTCATCGTCATTTGAGTTTCGCCCAACTGGCTGTAAAGAGTTTTGTAAGAGGCTTGCAGGTTTGCTATTTCTTCTTTGAGCGCTTCTTTTTGGTTTTGCAACAGTGTAACTTGTTGTGCGAGTTCCTCTTGTTGACGATAATTTTGTGATTCTGATTCTACTTGTGATCCCAGCGCGGTAATTTCCTCTTCTAAAAGCGTCACAACCTCGACAGTTGACTCTGGTGTTAACTCATCTATAATATTTTGTTCTGCTGGTGGTGGATCTGAATCAGACACAGCAGAAAACGACGACGTCGGTGGCAGATTTTGTGTGTCAACTTTGGAGTTTTGCGCTACTTTTTCCACCACTGACTCAACTTTAGAGTTTTCTGGTTGTTTAACTTTGGGTTGTTCTTTGTGCTTCAACGACTCATCAGTTGGTTGTGGTGTTTGAAATTCCTCTGGGTTCATAAACAACAGTGTCATTCCTATGACGCGAATAAATAGCTTTCAGCAATATATAATTTACTTGCTATCAAAGTCTTAAGTCCAAAATAGTTCTGAGCAATGAGTGCTCTGTTCTGAGTAAGTTTAAAATGACTCTTTGAACTAAATGCGCGGACAGCGTTCTTCTAAGCAAGTTTTGAGAGTATTAGGATCAAATAAAATCGGCAGAAAGTGAATACTTTTAACTTCTTTAAAGTAAAACAGAATAGGAACCCGATTCCAGAATATGCGCCAGTTTTGCCATTCCCGGTAGGGAAAGCGCCGAATTAATTTTTCACCTCTGTAAATATCCAAATCGGTAGGAGTAAACAACAGACGCAGTGTGACAGCTTGAAACATGAGAAACAAGCCAAAAAGACCCATCAAGCCTGCCAGCCAAGGTTGTACAATCAGCACTGGGATTGCTGCAACCACTAACACCAAGGGTATATTGTAACTAGGCTTAAGCTCGACGGTGGTAGATGCCGGGTTAGACGTATATGAAGTCGTCACAGTCAAAACTCCTGCTTGGTGTGAGTAAACATTATTTCTATTCTAGGAGCTAGTGTATAGACTAGGGACTAAGAACTGTCAAGAATTAGGGGTATAAGGGGGTAGGAGTGTAAGGGTGTAAGGGATAAGTATATGGCTTACCGTTTCTGTTTAACCTTCACATTGGCTGGTTCATTTTCTAGGGCGCCACCTTTGCACAGGGTACTTCCCGCTGCCTTGACAATGCGTCGGCTTGTATCTTAATTCTATCGGGGCTAGATTCTTCACCTACACCCTTATACCCCTAAACCCCTACACCCCTAAACCCCTACAACCCTTGCAATGATGCACTGCCACTTCCTTGGAACATAATCCAAGAAAGAAAGAAATTGCTAATAAATATAATTAATAAAGCAGTGACAACAGCAGTTGTGGTAGATTGTCCGACTCCTTTTGCTCCTCCCGTTGTCGTTAAACCCCAACTGCATCCTATGACGGCTATTAAAATTCCAAAGCAACACGCCTTAATCATGGCGCTCACAATGTCCCAAATGCCAATAAAGCTGCGGGCTGAGTCTATAAACACATTTTCCGACAAGTTATATATATTTATTGCAATAATTAATCCCCCGAGCATACCTGTTACCAGAGATAAGAGCGTTAAGATTGGTAACATTAAGCAGCAAGCAAGTACACGAGGGATTACCAAGTAATCAATTGGATCAGTTTTTAACATCAAAAGGGCATCAATTTGTTCAGTAACTCGCATTGTGGCGATTTCTGCTGCAAACGCTGAACCAACTCGTCCTGCTAAAACCACCGCTGTCAAAACAGGCGAGAGTTCGCGTGTTAGCGCTACCGCCAGTACTCCGCCAACGGAGTTTCCTGCACCAAAGTTAATAAACTCTCGCGCCACCTGAATAGTAAACACTGCGCCAACAAAAACAGCCGTTACTAGGGCAATAAACAGCGAGTCTGGACCGACTGCAGCCATTTGCTCTAGCGTATTGCGCCGATTGATTCTCCCCCGTAGCAGGTGAACTATGACTTGTCCACCCAACAAGATTGCTGCCAGCAATCGCTGAGTCCATACTCCTAAACCAGATTTGGATGTCGTTTCACTCAATGTTGAAGCTCAACTCTGTAACTGCCGCCATCATAGCGAATTCCAAAGCTAGTTATTAGACTTGTTGCAGAAGTAGGGAACGCTTAACAAGGAACAGGGAATAGGGAACAGGATCTCGTAAAATCTCACTTTTGCAAGAGGTTATGAGTCATAAGTGAGACCAGTGCTGCGGGAGGGTTTCCCTCCGCAGGCATCTGGCGAACCCGAAGGGTCATTAGTCATAAATTATTGAGATCCCTCACTGCCTCACTCCTCTACTTTCGTGAAAGATTAACTTAGTTTAAAGCAAATCTCAGAAATTTAAGCTTTAGCAAGCGGCCTTATCACTAGAGCAAAAGCTGCAACGATATGGTTAGAGCTTGATTTTTCAGGGTTTGGGTTGTGTCAAACCCTGTTTGCATTTAGCAACATATCCTGGGGAGATTGTGTATATACTTTAATAAAAACTTAAGATTTTTGAACAATCGTCTGAGGCAGGGCGATCGCGCTTATTGTAGAAGGTGACAACTGACCAGACTAAACTTGTCTGGCTTGTGAACTTAAGGAGCTTATCCCTATGACTATTATGATGAACTTTCTGCGATCACTGGTGTTATCGATTATTTTTAGCTTCGTCACTCCCATGTTATTGTTTGGTGGCGTATTATTTGCCTTATGCCTGGCTGGCTATATTCCTGGCTTACAAGAAGTTACAGAAGTTGTTTCTAGTCTTATTAGGGAGTTTCTCTCCGTATTTGGCAGTGGTACTCCTGTTGGAGGATTATTTGTTATCTGTTCAACTTGCAGCTTTGTAGGAGCGCTGTTTGATACTTATGCTTATTATAGGTATCAGATGTTACGATAGTTCCCTTCTGTATTACTTATTTCGATATTTGTATTTTGTTTTGTGTCTTGATGGATTAAGAACTAGACTTCTTAACAATTAAAAGGCTGGTAGTGCTGCGTTACTTGCAATTGGCATCAATCAACTACGATTTGTATTGAATGCTGCTACAGTGATGCATATACTAGTACGCTATATAATACACTTTTTCATTGTTAGGGCTTCCAGATCCTGGAGGTTAAGATTGGATTGCGGTATGCTCCAGGCAACCGACAAAATATTAAGCGACTTAGCCTTTGTAGGGTGGGCTGTACTAACTTAATATTTTCTAAGTATATATTCTTAAGGATTATCTTGAAGAATAATAAACTTTTGTTGTCTTTATAGTGTTTGAAATATATTTTATATTTTTTTCTTTACTTTCAGTATCATAGCAGGTCAATATCTACATACATTATTAAATTTTTATTAAATTTTAACTAATCACAAGACTTGCTCGTTTTTCTTAACATAGGGAAAGCAAGTGGTTTGAGCGCTTAACGTTTTATGATTAAGTTTGTTAGGAGGTTTTTTTACTGCTCATGGTTTGGCCTTTTAAGCCCAATTTTCGTAAACAAATTGCTCGTATTGAAATGACGGGTGTCATTGCTGGCGCGACTCGCAAGCGAGTACTAGAAGCCCTAAAAACTTTAGAAGAAAGAAAATTTCCGGCGTTACTGCTACGGATAGACAGTCCTGGTGGGACAGTAGGAGATTCTCAAGAAATCTACAGTGCTTTGAAGCGGTTGCGCGAGAAAGTAAAAATAGTTGCTAGTTTTGGTAACATTTCTGCTTCTGGTGGAGTCTACGTAGGCATGGGAGCGCAACATGTCATGGCTAACCCTGGTACGATTACAGGTAGTATTGGTGTGATTTTGCGTGGTAATAACTTGGAACGTCTGTTGCAAAAAGTAGGTGTTTCCTTTAAAGTTATAAAGTCTGGTCCTTACAAAGACATTTTGGCGTTTGATCGGGAACTGACAGAACCGGAACAAAGCATTTTGCAAGAATTAATTGATACAAGTTACCAGCAGTTTGTTCAGACAGTAGCTGACGCACGTTCCCTGGCGGTAGAAACTGTGAGAAGTTTCGCAGATGGTCGAATTTTCACTGGACAGCAAGCCTTAGAGTTAGGTATTGTAGATCGTTTGGGAACTGAGGAAGATGCTCGGCGTTGGGCTGCACAACTGGCTGGTCTTGACCCGGAAAAAGCCCCGGTTTACACCTTTGAAGAACCCAAACCTTTGTTGAGCCGCATTTTGCCAGGAAGCCGTCAAGCTTCTTCAGGACTTGGGGCTAGTCTGGGCTGGGTCGAATTCGAAGTGTCTACCAGTGGTTTACCCCTATGGTTGTATAGACCATAAATTGTGATTTGTTTTTGTCATTGGTCGTTTGACTAATGACCTTTTATAAAAAGGAGGATTTTTGAGTGGAGTGGCGAATGCGGGCTATTCGCGGAGCAACAACTGTCCCAGAAAATACGGTTGAAGCAATGCGAGAAGCTGTAATTGAATTACTAGATGAACTAGAAAAACGAAATCAATTGCATCCAACAGATATTATTAGTGTGACTTTCTCCGTAACACACGATTTAAATGCTACTTTTCCTGCAGCAATTGCACGTTCACGCCCTTACTGGGACAGTGTACCTATGTTAGATGTACAGGAAATGCAAGTTGATGGCAGCTTAAAACGTTGCATCCGGTTTTTAGTTCACACCTATCTGCCAATCTCCACCCCAATCCACCATACTTATTTGCGTCAGGCAGCAGAGTTGCGTCCTGATTGGAATGTACCCCAGCTTTTGTAAGGTAAAATTTCACAGTTTCTAGCATTTATAACATAAACTAAATTCAAAAACCTCACCCCCGTGCAGGGGGTGAGGTAAGGTGATATATATGAATGCAACACGCGTATAATTTTGATCAAAAAAGATTTTTTAAGTAAAATGAGTTAATGCAACCGTCAGGTATGTCGTAACATGTTAACCAAGTTACAAGGGGAGCGTTACCAGGTTGTTCAAGTTTTAGGTAAAAGTCTATTCGGTCAAACCTACTTGGTTCAAGATACCCACCTCCCGGATTATCCCACCTGTGTCGTCAAACATTTCTTACCTAGTAGTAACTTTCCAATATCAGTAGAAATACGCAGAAAACTTTTTAACCGAGAAGTAGAAGCCCTAAAAAAACTGGACAACTATGACTTGGTTCCTCATCTTTTAGCTCATTTTGAAGACAATCTTGAGTTCTACTTGGTCCAACAGTTCATTGAAGGGCATGCCCTCAGTGTAGAATTGCCACCTGGTGATCGCTGGTCCCAAAGCAAGGTTTTTCAACTACTGTGCGAGGTATTGAGTATCCTGAATTTTGTCCACAGTTGCGGACTGATCCACAGAGATGTCAAGCCCAGTAATATTCTTAGACGAAAGGAAGACAATCGGTTAGTCTTGATTGATTTTGGTGCTGTCAAGCCAATTTGGAATCAATTGATTATAAATCAAGGAAAAACTTCAAACTTCATTCCCCTTGAATATACAACGATTGCGATCGGTACACCGGGCTATATGCCCCATGAGCAACAACGAGGCAAACCACGTCCTAGTAGTGATATCTATGCCCTAGGTATGATTGCAATTCAAGCACTAACAGGAGTCCATCCGACACAATTACCTGAAGACCGTAATACAGGTGAGATTCTTTGGCAAGAGTTAGCTCAAGTTAATGAAAAGCTCGCTTTAATACTCAATAAGATGGTATGTCACCACTTTAAAGACCGATATCACTCGGCAAAAGAAGCATTAGAAGTGCTTGCGCCACTGACTCATCTTTACACATCAACACAACAGTGGGTTCCTACTGTTCTGCCACAAAATGTTACATTTGAGCACCAAAATTTTTTTCCTAAGCAGAATGTTAACCAAGTTTTTGAGAACAACCTATCAGTACCACTTTTAAACAACCAAACAAACAATATTTCAGAACAAGAGATGGTGGAGTTACTAACCAAACTCTATACACCAACGCAGGAGTCTGCCCCTACTCCACCATCAGAAAAGGATCAGACTATTTCTCCTGAAAAACTGACTTTACTGACTGGCTTAATCTTGGGCGTGGTATCTGGTTTGATTTTCATGGTTTTCAGCTACTGGTCTGTGCAAATGATTGCTCCTATTCCTAAAATTCAAAATTCACCTGAAGCATCAAAGGTCTTGCGGTGAGGTACCACAATTTGCCTATGCCTGACAGCAAGTAGCGCGTTAGCGAATCATCTTCTACGAAGATACAGCTGATAGCGTTTGCGATTTTTTGCTGTTTTCTCTGTATGCAAGCATCTTTTCAAGAAACACAGGGGTGTAGGGGAGCCAGTACTGATAGCGTAGCGTGGCACTTTGTGCCATAGGAGGGTTTCCCTCCGTAGGTATCTGGCGTGTGTAAGGGTGTGGGGGTGTAAGGGTGTAAGGGTGTAAGGGGAAACAGGTGTTTCTTTCATCCATAACGGGTGGCGAATAGTGCCAGTCGGACACTACTAACAAAGCTGTGGAAGTCTCAAGACCCTACCTGTAAAACTTGCACTTGTTCTCCAACTGCAATAAGTGTTGTACCCACTGGTAGAACCGCTAAGCCATTGGTTTGAGCTAAATTAATTAAGTTTCCAGAATTTTGAAGACCACCAGCTGGCTGAAATTCGTAAACTCCATTTTTGACGTACAACTGACCCCAAACATAAGTTTCGCGCTTACCACCAGAACATAACTCCTGACGCGCCAGCGCTTTGATATACACTGGTTCCCAACCTTGAGCAAGTCCTGAAAGTTTTTTGATAGCTGGTTGTACAAATCGCCAAAAAGTCACCAAAGCAGCAACGGGGTTTCCTGGTAAACCAAAGTACACAATTGGACGTACATCGTTTTCAAATGTCGCAACTGTCAGGGGTTTACCAGGTTTAGTGGCAATAGCACGAACGTGGATTTTACCTCCCAGTGACTCTAGAATTTGCTCAACATAATCATAATCTCCCACGGAGACACCTCCCGAAGAGATAACGACATCAGCATGAGCAATAGCGTAAGCAATAGCTTCTTTGAGTGCTTCTGGTTTATCCTTAATAATTCCTAATATTATGGGTTCAGCACCACTGTGTCGAATTAAAGTTGCCAGGGCATACCGATTTGAATCTACAATTTGACCCGGTTGCAACGGCCTGTCAGGGGTAACCAGTTCATCTCCTGTAGAGAAAATAGCAACACGGGGACGGCGAAAAACCTTCAGTTGGGTACATTGAAATGCAGCTAATACAGCAATTTCTGAAGCCTTCAACAGAATACCTGCTGGTAGTAATTGCGTCCCTGCTCGGTAGTACATTCCCCGTTTTCTCACAAATTCCTGCAGCTTTGGGGGTGTAAGGATAATCACACGGTTTTCTTCCCGACGTGTTCTTTCTTGCATCACAACTGTATCAGCACCCGCAGGCATAACTGCACCTGTAAAAATTCGCGCTGCTTGCCCTGATTGAATCGTAGATTCCGGTTGAACCCCAGCAGGTATTTCTTCAACAATCTCTAAGACTGCTGGCTTTTGCTCACTACAGTTGTGCACATCTTCATATCGCACTGCATAGCCATCCATTGCTGAGTTGTCCCAGTGGGGAAAATCCAGTTGACTAGTCACCTCTGATGCTAAAATGCGATCTGCGCTCCGCAGCGCAGCGAAGCTATCGCTCCAAGGGGGCGGCTCCAAAGGAGCATCACCTGGTGATAACAAATCAACCAATTCTATATCCTGTTGAGTACTCAGGGGTTGTACTAAATTGAAAATAATGTTTTCTGCATCGCTTACTGATAGCATAATATCGTCCTCGTAATAACCTAACCAAGAAACTTCCCAAACACAAAACTAAAACAATCAAAATACTAAGAGCGTCTGGACTCGTCACCTTAAGACGACATGAGTTACATTGTGAAAAGGTCAATGTAAATGCAGCAAATAGTTTACTAATTGCTGATCACTTGCCGGATTAGTTATAGTCTCAAAATTTTCGTTCACTGATTATTATTTTATACCCCGGCTGTTGAGGAGCCATATTTAAATAAAGTTTCAATAAAGATTGTATAAAGCAATGCCATTATTACCGATAACCCCTTAGCAACAGTGACTACTGACACAGCACAATTCATACATCTAGTTCAACATCATAATAACGTCATCATTATGTTTCGCTGTGAAGAACTATCCCAAGTTCACATCACAGCGATAAAATAACTTAATTTTATGAATAAGGCATCAATTAGCATTCTTTTAGTAGAAGATAATCCCAGCGATGCCAACTTGTTGCAGCAAACACTTTGGCATTTAGGCAAGGAAAAATGGCATGTGGTACATTTGGAGCGTTTAAGTGATGCGCTCAATGCCTGTAGTAAAAACGTTTTTGATATAGTTTTGTTGGATCTTTCTCTACCGGATTCTCAAGGATTGAAGACTTTAGCAAAGTTTTCTGCTGTAGCACCAAACATCCCAACAGTGGCGCTAACGGGGTTTGACGATGAAGACATTGCTTTACAAGCAGTGGCTAATAGTGTACAAGATTATCTGGTGAAAGGACAAATTACGCCAAAGTTACTAGAACATGTTATTCGATATGCTATCGAGCGGCGACAAATTCTGAATCAATTACGAGAATGTCAGCATCGCTTGCGGGGAGTTTTTGAACAAACATCTCAATCGATAGTGCTACTTACTTGTAAGGGGATGATTGTGGAAATGAACCAATCTGCCCTGAATTTGTGGCGTACTCAACAAGATTGTGTTGGCAAACCGTTGTGGGGTCTTGAAAGCTGGAATTTATCTTCTGTAAATCCAGGGTGGTTAAAAAGTATCATTGCCAAAGCTGCTGATGGTGAGTTTCTCCGCCATGAATTGCAATTACGCAGCGCAAACGATTTGATGCAGTGGATTGACTTTTCCGTCAGACCGTTAAAAGATGAAACTGGAAAAGTGGTGCTACTGATTGTCGAAGCTTGTGATGTTAGCGAGCAAAAATGCGCTGAAGCAGAAATGATCAAAGCATGGCAACAGGAACGGGAACTCAACGAAATGAAATCTAGCTTTGTTTCTATGGTCTCCCATGAGTTTCGCAATCCAATGTCCGTGATTCGCACAGCAGTAGAACTACTCGAATCATATAACCATCAGTTGTCTGACCCGCAAAGGAGTAAATACTTTGGCAAAATTCAAACTGCTATACGTCAGATGCAGCAATTATTAGATGAAGTCTTATTTTGGGGCAGAAGTGATGCAGGCAAACTACAATATGAACCTACACTCCTAGATTTAGAACATTTCTGTAGCGAACTGACACAAACTTTACAATTAAGTGCTAGTGGAAAACACCAGATTATTTTTAGGTTTCAGGGAAAACGTACTCCAGTTCTGTTGGACGAAAATCTGTTACGTTACATTTTGACCAATTTACTTTCCAATGCTATCAAGTATTCTCCTCAAGGTGGCGTCATTCGATTTGATGTCATTTCTCAAGATGATACCGTCACGTTCCAAATCCAAGATTCCGGTATTGGTATCCCCATCAAAGACCAACAACTTTTGTTTGAAACTTTCCATCGTGCCAGCAATGTCGGTAGTATTCCAGGAACGGGACTGGGGCTATCGATAGTCAAAAAGTGTGTCGAACTGCATCAAGGTCAGATCTACTTAGAAAGCCAAGTGGGAGTAGGGACAACATTTACAGTCAAGCTTTCATTGAATCATCAAAGTTTGCAGTCCTTAGAACTTATTGAAAGTGGTTCAGATTTACAAAGTTTGAAGCACAAATCTCATCGGCTCTCTGCGGGAAAGAATGCGTAAGTAACTTTAACATTAAACTAGAGGGAAAAAAAACCAACCTCCAAACTTCCTCTAAATACGCATCTAAAATATGTCTATTGAACAAGTTCCTCCCAAACACTATCCTAAGGTTGATTTTGGGCGAAGAGGAATGGCATCAGGCATTGATTTCCTTTGTGTCTGGATAGTGAGTTCCTTATTGGGAAGTTCTCAACTCGGTGTGCAAATTGTTCAAATACTAGTTTTTGCTATTGCTTGGGTAATTTTGCGGGTTATTGTACCTTACAACAATCAAGGGCAAAGTTTAGGGCACTATGCTTTTGATCTCAAGGTGTTAGAAATCGAACGAGGTAGAGTTCCTGATTTACAATCTCTTTTGAAGCGAGAAGGAATAATCGGGCTTGGCACACTTCTGGTTTCGATCGCACTGAGTAACATCATACGTAATCCCACTGCTATACTGCTATTTATTCCATTGGCAATAGACTGTGGTGCAGCTTTTTCTGATACCCAACTGCGGCAAGCTTTGCATGACCGCTATGCCAAGACTATGGTCATTTCGTCGCGTCGTGGCTATTCCCTTGACATAAAAATTAAGCGGTTAGTTGAAAAAAGGCGGCGAAATATGAGATAATTGCTATTTGTGTTAAATCAGGGAATAGGGAACAGGGAACAGGGAATAGGATATAGAGAACAGGGAATAGAAGAAGCGATTTCTTGACCTCCCTGATAACTCATAACTAAATAACTGATAACTGGTAACTGATAACTGAATAACTGCTAATTCTCGTCAGAATCAACATTTTGTAAGATAATGGCCAAGAGCAAAGGTGCCCGCATAATAATCACACTCGAATGTACTGAGTGTCGTACAAATTCAGACAAGCGTTCTCCTGGAGTTTCGCGTTATACAACGACTAAAAATCGTCGAAACACCACCAATCGATTAGAACTGAAAAAGTTCTGCCCGAACTGCAACAGACATACCGTTCACAAGGAAATTAAGTAACAATGAGCTATTACCGTCGTCGTCTATCCCCGATCAAGCCGGGAGAACCAATTGATTACAAAGATGTTGATTTGCTGCGTAAGTTTATCACTGAGCGAGGTAAAATATTACCTCGACGGATTACAGGACTAACATCTCAGCAACAGCGAGAGTTGACATTATCAATAAAACGTGCTCGTATTATGGCATTGTTGCCGTTTATCAATGCTGAAGGTTAATAATAGTTAAGAGTGATGAGTTAAGAGTAATAAGTAATTGACTCCTAACTCCTAACTCATAACTGAAATATCAAAAAAAATTGTAAATACTAATCATTGCGAGGCTTGTGGAGAAGGGGACGCTAGTTGAATTTCGACTTGGTAGCGATCGCCGTTTGGGTGTAGTAGACCGTCCAGACGGCAAAAGTCGTTTATTTGTGGTAGATGAACGTGGTCAATCCCACAGTCTCGCACCTCGGCAAATCACTTACGTAGTGACTGGGGAAACCTACAAAAGCTCGCAAATTCCCCGATTCTTGGAGGAAGTTAAGCCTTATTTAGAACCCTCCAGTTTAGAAGTCGCTTGGGAATTACTCGTAGAAGGCGGGGAAGCAGTGACGCCTTGTGAGATGGCAAATCTACTGTTTTCAGTTTCCTTAGCACCTCATTGTTACGCTGCGTACCTTTTATTATCAGATGATAAAATTTACTTCAAACAGAAGGGAGACGCTTACGAACCGCGAAGTGCGGCTCAAGTGGCAGAACGGAAACACCAACTAGAAATAGAGGCACTAAAAGCTAAAGGACAGCAAGAATTCCTGGCTAGAGTAGAACAGGCGCTCAAGGGTGAACCAGTTGAGTGGCAACGCTATGATCGCCACCGCCTAGAAGCCCTAGAAAAATATGCAGCGTTAGTTGCCGATATTGTACGTGTAGGATTAAACTATGACTCCCTAGCTCGTGCTTATCCTCCCCCAGCATTGGTCTTGGAAACGATGAATATGCTGGGACGTCCCGCAACTCCCCAAGGAGCATTTCAACTGTTAGTGGATTTGGGTTGCTGGAGTCCCTATGAAAACTTATTTTTACGTCGTTCGTCAATTCCGGTACAGTTCGCTAGCAAGGTATTAGAAGTGTCGCAACAGCGATTGGAATCACATCCACCAGACAGAGATATTAACCGCCTGGATTTGACTCATCTTAAGGTGTACACAATTGATGATGAAAGTACAACCGAGATAGATGATGGTCTAAGTTGGGAACTGCTTGGCGATGGCAGAGAGCGGTTGTGGGTGCATATTGCTGATCCGACGCGCTGGTTGATACCAGAAGATGAGTTAGATTTAGACGCAAGAAAGCGAGGGAGTACGGTATATTTGCCGACAGGCATGGTTCCTATGTTCCCTGAAATTCTGGCAACAGGACCGATGAGCTTGGTGCAGGGAAAAATCTGTTATGCCTTAAGTTTTGGAATTATTTTAGATGACAGCGGAGCAGTAGAAGATTACAGCATCCATGCAAGTTTCATTAAACCAACATATCGCCTGACCTACGAAGATGTTGACGAAGTGTTGGATTTGGGTGTGCAGGCAGAATCAGAAATTGCGGCGATCGCCAATTGGGCACGACGACGTAAAGCTTGGCGATATGCTCAAGGAGCAATCAGCATCAACATGCCCGAGGCAATGATTAAAGTTAAAGGCGACAGTATCAGCATCGATATATTGCAAGACTCCACATCACGGCAATTGGTAGCCGAGATGATGATTGTTGCTGGCGAAGTTGCTGCTCGCTACGGTCAAAAGTATAACATTCCGTTGCCCTTTCGCGGTCAACCACAGCCGGAGTTACCTCCCGAGCAAGAATTGTTACAGATGCCAGCAGGATTTGTCCGGGCTTGCGCAATGCGTCGTTGTATGCCTAAGAGCGAAATGAGCATTACCCCCGTGCGTCATTCCGGTTTAGGTTTAGACACTTACACCCAAGCCACTTCTCCCATCCGTCGCTATAGTGATTTACTGACTCACTTTCAACTTAAAGCACACCTACGTGGTGAAGTGTTGCCCTTTTCAGCGGAACAATTGAAACAAGTCATGATGACCGTATCTTCAATCACCCAAGAGGTGACAATGGTAGAACGGCAAACCAATAGATATTGGGCTCTAGAGTATCTGCGCCGTCAGCCTGATGAAATTTGGGAAGCAACAGTGCTGATGTGGTTGAGAGAAGATAGTGGTTTAGCGCTGATTTTATTAGAAGATTTAGGCTTGCAGTTGCCAATGTTATTTAAACGTTCTGTGAAGTTAGGCGAACAGATGTTAGTGAAAGTCCTTCATGCTGATCCTCTTAGAGACGTGATTCAGTTTCAGGAAATTATTTATCAAGAAGCCCAACCTACGGCAAATTCAATGTAATTTCATGCTGTGCGTCTGCTGTTTTGGTAAAGTTGACCGCATCGGTAACCTCGTGATGACTGATTTTCTTAGCCGAATGCGCGGATGGGTAGGTGTACAAAAAAGGGTTAAGAAAAAAATGACTGGATTGCTTACAGCACACGGATTTCAGGGAATATTCGATGATAAACCATCCGCGCTCCTTAGCCAGACAGGATTTCAGCTATTTGTAGTCAATCAATTTACTTTTTTTTCTGCTATCATTAGTTCATCCGCGATTTAGAACCTTGAAAACTTTATATGGTACACTCTTGTGAGTGCCGCAGTTGAAATTTCTCTTTCTCCCTATTAGGGATTGAAACTGATAGTTTTGCTTAAGACGGACCAACCCGCGACCAAAGTTGAAATTTCTCTTTCTCCCTATTAGGGATTGAAACGAGGTCATGCGACCCCAACCCTTATTTATTGTATGTTGAAATTTCTCTTTCTCCCTATTAGGGATTGAAACTTTCTTGTTGCGGTACTTGGGGTGCGGGTTTGTTGAAGTTGAAATTTCTCTTTCTCCCTATTAGGGATTGAAACAGCTGAAGCTTTCCGCAGGCGATCGCCGAATTCCCCGTTGAAATTTCTCTTTCTCCCTATTAGGGATTGAAACAAAATACCTCTTTTGAACTCGACTACCATTGTTTGTTGAAATTTCTCTTTCTCCCTATTAGGGATTGAAACTTGTCACCAGGTTGGTTTAAGGATGGTCAACCAATTGAGTGCGTTGAAATTTCTCTTTCTCCCTATTAGGGATTGAAACGAAATATAAGGTTTCGCCGGATTCAGTCTGAGCAGTTGAAATTTCTCTTTCTCCCTATTAGGGATTGAAACTTGAGGTTAATTCTGAAGAAGTCCTTGGCTGGATGTTGAAATTTCTCTTTCTCCCTATTAGGGATTGAAACATCATCAGTATTGGCTTTGGTCAATTCAATCAGTAGTTGAAATTTCTCTTTCTCCCTATTAGGGATTGAAACTTTTCAAAAGGTATCCTCGACTTATTTTTCTCCTGTTGAAATTTCTCTTTCTCCCTATTAGGGATTGAAACAAGTTGCAATATTGCGGTGTATGACCCTAACCTGGTTGAAATTTCTCTTTCTCCCTATTAGGGATTGAAACAATTGCTTTTAGCAATCCCTTGCTGAAGTGACTGTCATAAGTTGAAATTTCTCTTTCTCCCTATTAGGGATTGAAACTTTACTGATAGTCGTATAACGCTTGAAGGAGGTGTTGAAATTTCTCTTTCTCCCTATTAGGGATTGAAACTATCAAGTAATTCAAGCGCAGTAATAACACCTTCGGTTGAAATTTCTCTTTCTCCCTATTAGGGATTGAAACTTGTGGGATGAATTCAGGGGTGTATTCCTGACCGTTGAAATTTCTCTTTCTCCCTATTAGGGATTGAAACTGAATAAACTTAGCAAACTCAATTCCACTAGTCATGTTGAAATTTCTCTTTCTCCCTATTAGGGATTGAAACAATGTAGTGATAAACGGCGGTGACATGTTCTCAGGTTGAAATTTCTCTTTCTCCCTATTAGGGATTGAAACTGGTAGCCGGATGCACTGGCGATCACAGCCAGCTTTGTTGAAATTTCTCTTTCTCCCTATTAGGGATTGAAACGCGGCGATCGTATTCGGTTCCATCCAAACTTTACGTTGAAATTTCTCTTTCTCCCTATTAGGGATTGAAACGTTCTATTTATGATTTTGACGACATAAAAAAGTTGAAATTTCTCTTTCTCCCTATTAGGGATTGAAACATCTGGCTTGCTCGTACATTGGCGACCGACCCGCTGTTGAAATTTCTCTTTCTCCCTATTAGGGATTGAAACTGGTCGGAAGGATACGGGAAAGGGAACGCTACTTTTGTTGAAATTTCTCTTTCTCCCTATTAGGGATTGAAACACGAATGATTGCTGCTTCAGAATCAAGCAAAGAAATGTTGAAATTTCTCTTTCTCCCTATTAGGGATTGAAACAGGTCTGTCAACTATTACAACGCGCACCGTGAAGTTGAAATTTCTCTTTCTCCCTATTAGGGATTGAAACGGCAGATATAGGGTTTTTATTGGAAGACAGTATTAGTTGAAATTTCTCTTTCTCCCTATTAGGGATTGAAACAGGTTGAAAAAGCTTGAGCAGGAACAGAGAGAGTTGAAATTTCTCTTTCTCCCTATTAGGGATTGAAACATCATGGTTACATTTACTGTCTCACCTGGTTTTAGGTTGAAATTTCTCTTTCTCCCTATTAGGGATTGAAACCTTTTTCCTGTCCTTTCTGATTTAATGTCTTGTGGGGCGTTGAAATTTCTCTTTCTCCCTATTAGGGATTGAAACGAGTTTTCCCCCAGCAGTACCTTGACCGTAACTCCGTTGAAATTTCTCTTTCTCCCTATTAGGGATTGAAACTGGTTAGAGTCGATGGCGGGTATTATCCCGCGCACCTCTCTGTTAGATCCGAGC